>JAYVVP010000131.1:0-5222 GCA_043786935.1 Pseudanabaena sp.
GTTGGGCTTTCTTGGTCACAGTTGTTTTCTATTCGATATGTCTTTTAACTGGCTTCAAATATACTTTTTTGTGTCTCACTTGACGGAACCAGTACCCAATACTGTTAATCGCTAACATTTAGCTTCCTAGCTCTTTAATTCTATCGCGAGAGTTGTTATACCATTCTGTATTGCCTTGCTGCTGATAGAGTTCCGATGCTCTCCGAAAATCTGCCAATGTTTCTTGTTTTTCACCTCTTTCTTCTTTGATTAATCCGCGATTATAGTAAGCAGAAGCATGGTTAGGATTGAGGCGAATGGCTTCGTTGAAGTCGGTATCGTTTGATTAAGTGTCGTAAAAACTAGAAGAATAACTTGAATGATGATCGGCATTATTAAACCTTGCTAAATGACTCGCTACATTTGAAATCACATAAGCTGGGGTTATTCATAAACCACTTCAAAGGCTGATAGTTTGTCAGCTTTTCCTTTTAAGGATAACTCACCAACAGAACGACAGGATATCTTGTCTTGGACAGCCGTAAAAGTTTCCTTGCTGATTAATATCTGTCTAGCACTAGCTCTACTTTCAAGACGTGCTGCCACATTCACGACATCACCAAGGACTGTATAGTCCATTCGACGTTCGCTTCCTAAACAACCAGCTATAACTTCTCCTGTATTGATGCCGATGCCGAGATTGATAATATCTGAATTAGTCCTCATTTCGTTGATTTCAGCTACCTTGCGTTGGATAGCGATCGCGCAACTAACTGCTCTTATTTCCTGATCGAGTTGTTCGGTTGGAGCGCCGAATACCAGCATAATCGAGTCTCCAATAAACTTATCAATTGTGCCTTCATATTGGAATACAATCTCAATAATGTCTTGAAAGTAACTATTAAGGAGTGCAAAAATATCATCAGGAGAAGCAGTTTCAGCATAGGATGTGAAGTTGCGAACGTCACAGAACACACAAGTTACTTTACGTCTTTCACCTGCAACAATCTCGGCAAAATCTGAGCTATGCATAATCCGATCCACCACCTGCCTAGTGACAAAGCGGCTGAACATATCTTGCATCTGTGCTGAGCGATATTTTTCATGTTCGAGTAGATGTTGAACTCGCAGTAAAGGGTTTTGAGTGATAAATCTTTTGTAGGTATCAACCCCAACCTTTCTCGATCTCAAAAGGCTACGAGAAAAGTCTTGGATTGTCTGATGTTTAGTAATTGGTAGAGGTGTAAGAATGTTTTTTTCTAAATAATTCTGTAAAATTGGTCGTGTCTCATCATCGATCTGTAAAATTTCGTAGGCAGCACATCGACCTTTTGTTCCTTTTTGTTCACATATCTCACAGCCTACTTCTTGCCATAGCTCTTCTGAGTGATGAGTACTGGGGTCTAACAATTGCATTTCCTCAATACCTAATTGAATTGGTCGAGCGCAATTTGAACATAAGATAGGCAAAAGTGTCTGTGACCAAATACAAGAAAAATGCTGAAGAATTTCCGAGGAATTCACTCCTCTCCAATCTAAGAAATTGTAGATAACATCTATCCCTATATAAGGTGTGTCAATACCAGTAAAGATCCATCGTTTTTGTTGAGATACAAGAAAGACTGCACGATAGTTTCTTGAGTTCATTACATCAAAAACAAAAATGCTAGATAAATCTTGAATTGAATTTTCTATTGCTTCCATCCAAGCGATTTCTGTTGGAGAAACAATCTGAATTGACCAGCTTTCTGGTAGTTCGCAATAGAAATTCAGATCTTCTGTAAAAAGTTTGACTGGTAAACCTGACTTGGTGAACTCCTGAACAATTGCCAATAGAATTGTAAGTTTACCTGTTTGATGTTGACCAGTAGTTGCAAAAATGCCAGGTGAGCATTGCAAGATTCTTTGCACAAACTCTAAGGTTGAAGGTGATGGGATCAAGTCTTGAAATGGAATTATGCCTTGAAGTTTCACGGTTATAGGATTGGGAGATTCCATAGATGCTAATCCATAATTTTTTAGCTGGAATTATATTATCCCAATTTTTAGATATAGAAAAATATTGCTACTCGCTTGCATATCTTGTCTACCGATTTAGCGATCGCCCTCACAGTTATCAGGATGCTGAGCGATCGTCTAAATGGAGTTTTTAAATAATCTTTAATATCGCGATCTCCCTACTGGTAATAAGTTTGGACTTGATACTTTCAAGATTTTGTCCAATTATCACCATGTCAATAGCTGAAAATTTGCATCATTGGCGATCGCTACAGTATCACCCGAAGGTTTAATCACAAATAGCCCCTTTTGATAGGCATAACGATCTATTCCATCATTAATCTCAATCCCAGCCACTGCACCATAAGCAGCATAACTTTTGTAATGAGGAAAAGCAGCTTTAAATCGATTTAGCTTTTTGAGAAAATCATCGACATCATCTTTAGAGAGGCGTGATTTACATTCCACTAACACCAGTTCAGTATCATCAACAGCCAGAATGTCAATTTCCATTGCTAGTCCTTGTCGCTTAGTCTGCGCTCGTGGATACACCTCTTTTACGTCAATTCCCTTTGCTTGAAACAACTGCAAAACAGCAGGCATAACTAGCTCTTCCACAAAACGTCCCCATCTTGTGGTGAGCGCATCAACAGATTTGCTCGTACGATCAACTGTCCGTTGTAGTTCTGCCATACTGCGATCTGCCTCAGCTTTACGGCGCTCATCTTCAGCTTTTGATTCCACAAATAGGCGATCTAGCTCGGCGATACGATGATCGAAAGCTTGATTTGAGGCTTGAAATAGTTGATAAATGTCTTCAATCGTAATGGGCTTACTCATAATTTTTTATCAAATCTAACGTACTACTAAATTTATTTTAACCTCAAAGCCTTTATGTCCACATTTATAGCAACCCAAACCCTTGCAATATAGTCTTGAAGATCAAATCGCGACTACTTACTATTTTTGTCATGACTTGTCTACAATTTAAGAAGCTGCAAACAAGTAACGGATAGTTACTAGCTATACTAAATGATTGAAAGGATTATGAGTTAAATTTGTGGTTAGCCAAACACAGCAAGCAAATACAGGTTTTGATACTTCTCTAGATGTATCCAAGTATGAAGCGAAGACACAGGAAATTGCCAAGAAAATTTTAAGTGGAACTGATAAAAGTTCTCTTTGGGCAAAGTTATCGCAACTTAAAGATGAATTGCGCCTTGATGACAAGCTAATGGCTTGGACGATGGAAAATGAAGGCTTACGGGTACAGTTATTCCGTTTGATCGATTGCTTGCCAGCCTTGCAGAGTAAAGCCGAAATTGCCAGACATATGCACGAATATCTCGCTAGTGATGCAGTAGAAGTTCCTGCATTACGTGCCTTACTAAATTTCAGCACCGACAATCCTAATTCGATTACGGCAACGGCGGCGGCGACTACGCTCTCGACTGCGGTGGGAACTCTTGCTAAGCGCTACATCTGCGGTGAGAATCTTGCCGAAGCCACTAAATCGATTGAGAAAATGCGACGCGATCGCTTTGGCTTTACGATGGATTTATTAGGCGAAGCGGTAATTAGCGAAGTAGAAGCCGAGGGCTATCTCAATCGCTACATTGGCATGATGGAAGATTTGTCAAACAAGGCGAAGAATTGGTCAGTAGTAGATCAAATCGATAAAGCTGATGGAAAATTTCTTAATCGCGTTCAAGTTTCGGTAAAACTCAGCGCTTTCTATTCGCAATTCGATCCTCTCGACCCTGTAAAAACTACTGAGAAAGTAAGCGAACCTGCGCGCATCTTACTGCGTAAAGCTCAAGACTTAGGCTGTGGAATTCATTTTGATATGGAGCAGTATGAGTTTAAGTCGCTCACATTGCAAATCCTCAAACAAGTTTTAGCCGAGCCAGAATTTTGCGATCGCACTGATGTTGGCATCACTTTGCAAGGCTATTTGCGTGATAGCGAACAGGATTTGCGAGAACTGGTTGAATGGGCAAAGGAACGCGGTCAGCCTGTGACGGTGCGCTTAGTCAAGGGCGCATATTGGGATCGCGAAACAATCCGTTCTTATCAACAAGGCTGGGCTTTGCCAGTATTCTCGGACAAAGTTTCTACTGATGCAAATTATGAGCGATTGATTCAGATTCTCTTAGAAAATCATCAATATCTCTATGCCGCGATCGGTAGTCATAATGCCCGATCGCTAGCCAAAGCGATCGCGATCGTCCAAACTCTAAACATCCCTAGCCGCGCTTTTGAGGTGCAGTGTCTATATGGCATGGGTGACAAGTTTGCCAAAGCGATCGCGGAAATGGGTTGTCGAGTACGCATCTATTGTCCGTTTGGTGAACTCATTCCAGGAATGTCCTATTTGATTCGCCGTTTGTTAGAGAATACAGCAAATAGTTCTTTTCTTCGCATTAGTAGCAGTGAGTCGCGCTCTATAAATGAATTAGTTTCTGCACCAGTAATCACCGATCGTGATCGCAATTACGATGGTACACCTCCCCGAAATACCTTTGAAGGATTTGTGAACTCTAGCGATCGCGATTATGCAATTACTAGTGATCGCCAAGCATCTCAAACGGCTCTGCAAAAGGTTCGCGATCAACTCGGTAAGACTTATTTACCGATCATCAATGGTCAATCTGTCCAAACCGAAAACTATGTGGAATCGGTCAATCCTGCCAACTCATCGCAAGTAGTCGGCAAAATCGGATTAGCTAGTATTGAGCAAGCTGACGAAGCAGTGAAATTTGCGAAAGCTGCCTTTGCTTCATGGAAGAAACTTAGCGCCAAACAACGGGGCGACATCCTTCGCAAAGCTGCCGACATCATGGAAGCACAACGAGAAGAGTTAACCGCGTGGATTTGTTGGGAAGTTGCCAAACCAATTCGGGAAGGTGATGGCGAAGTTTCGGAAGCAATCGATTTCTGTCGCTATTATGCTAAAGAAATGGAACGCCTCGAAAGTGGAGTTCAACGTAATATCCCTGGGGAAGACAATACTTATATCTATCAACCTCGCGGCGTAGTTGTGGTGATTTCGCCTTGGAACTTTCCCTTTGCGATCGCCTTAGGAATGAGTGTGGCTGCGATCGCCGCAGGTAATACTGTAATTCTCAAACCCGCTGAACAATCATCTGTGATCGGAGCAAAAATCGCCGAAGTCCTTCAAGCCGCAGGATTACCCACTGGTGTATTCACCTATCTTCCTGCTAAAGGCTCCACCGTTGGCTCTC
>JAYVVP010000132.1:0-14196 GCA_043786935.1 Pseudanabaena sp.
GGCAAGAAGTCAGATGAATAACGCAGTTTAGCGGTCACCCAAATGCGATTAATGCTGCGATCGCTATTTAATACTGCTTCAACTGCATGACGGCCATAAATAATATCAGGATTTTCTTCGGCTGGGCTGGGCGGCACTATGCTTAATTCGCCGTCAGGATCGATATTGCGCGAAACTGGTGGCAGAGAGCGACGCTCAAAGTTGGGAACCGATTGGCGATCGCCAAAATTGCGATCACGGTCAAATTTACGATCTCCAAAGTTGCGATCGCTAAAGCTACGCTCAGGACGTTCAGAGCGATCGCCATGTTCAAATTTCTTGTCGCCAAACTTATCGCTAAATTTCTTGTCGCCAAACTTCTTGTCACCGAATTTCTTATCGCCGAACTTTTTATCACCGAACTTCTGGTCGCCGAACTTTTTATCACCAAATTTTTTGGCGATCGGCTTATCAAACTTGCGATCACTACGATCAAATTTTGGCTCAGAGGATGAATCAGAGCGTTTTTCAAAGCTCTTTTCAGGGCGGCGATCGCTATAATTGTCAGAGCGACTATCTGAGCGTTTGTCTGAGCGCTTGTCAAAACTCCGCTCTGAAGATTTATAGGGCTTGTCAAAGGTATTGTCAGTATTTCGTTCAGAGCGTGTATCAGGACGCTTGTCCGAGTAGCTCCCTGAGCGATTATCTGAGCGATTGTCTAGATGTTTATCTGGGCGCTTGTCAAAGCTCCTGTCCCCACCTCTATGGGTGTTGCTATCAGATGATTTTTTCTTGAACTTTAGTTTGGGTTGCATTGTCATGGCGGCGCTTGGGTCTCGATGTGGCTAAGGATCTGAATAAAAATTTGGTCGAGGCGATCGCGATCAGTTAAGTAAAGATAACCAATCAAAGCCTCAAAACCTGTTGCTTTTTGATAAATGCTGGGATCGACTTTACGTGGGGCAGAACCCGCAGCATTGCGCCCGCGTCTAACTAGATCGGACTCAAGATCTGTGAGATCGAGTTTTTCGAGAAGTTTTGCTTGTTGCTCTGCTCTAACTTGACTAACGACAAGTTGGTGATACTGTTTGGCGGTGCGTGGCGGCCGTAAATAATGCAACCGTATTTGCATTTCATAAACAGCATCGCCTATATAGGCTAGAGCAGAGGCTGGGATCTCAGCGATATTTTCAATTATTGGACTAAGAGACATTAAATGATAATGCCATTACAGAATGAATAAATTGCTTAAGTTACGTTTCGAGTTCTAACATTTATATTTATTTCAGACAAGTATGGGCAGGTAAACCTGCCCATACTTGTTTAGAAAATTTTGCTTTGATTACATCATAAGTCGATTTTGATCAATCATGACAATATCAAAGTCATTAATCTCGTTAATCTTAGTTACAGGGCAAAACTCAGATTTAGAAAATTTACCCCGCTTAATCTTCCTAAATATTTAGTGTAAATTGTTTGCTTAACTCTATTTATCTTACTGTTTATTAAATTTAGCTAGTCTTTTTTAGTTTGGGAAAGCTTTGCTAGAGCCTCATCAATTGATGTCTGAAGTGACAAGAACTGATCTAGCCTAACCAGTTTAACGGTTTGGGTAACTCTTGGATTGGCAATAATCTGGAGTGTGCCGTTTAGGGTCTGAGTTTTCTTTGCCATCTGTACCAAAACCCCAAGTCCAGAACTATCAATAAAATCAATAGTTGACAGATCCAAAATCACGTTAGTAGGTCCGTCTTCAACGCATTTGCCAATTACCTTTTTAAAGGCTGGCTCAGAAAAAGCGTCTAGAAGACCAGTGAGGCGGATCAATTGATATGTGTCCTTGACTTCGCGGCTGCCTCGTAAACTCACAGTCAGGGTTAGCGGTTCAGGAATAATGACCTCCAAGGTGTGCGAACGTACCTTAATTTGCGGATATATTGTATTTGCTTTCTTCGCACTTGTCCAGAAGATTATTAAATTTCCCTGTTGCTAGCATTAGCTAGTTTGGTTTCATTGTCAGGATTTGGCTTATTAACCCATCAGATTGTTTATGTTACTGATCGCCCAAATTCGTTAAAACTGGTTAAGTAAGGATTAATCGCCCACTAAAATTGCTCAGGAGTTTTTACATTGCACGGTAATTCGTAAAACCGAGATTGCCGCGCAAGCAAGAATTAATGAAATTTAAGCCGAGTTATTTTTCAAAGAGATCGCTCTATTTCTTCGATACGTTTGAGAGCATTTTGATACCATTCTGTATTACCCTGTTGTTGTAATAGTTGTGCTGCCCTACGAAAGTCTGCTAATGCTCCTTGCTTATCTCCTATGAAATCCTTCATATTCCCTCGACCATAATAAGAATAAGCATGGTTGGATTTGATGCGAATGGCTTCGTTGTAGTCAGTGATCGCACCATATTTATCTCTTAAAGCAGACTTCGTATTTCCGCGATTGTAGTAGGCTTCTGCAAGACTTCTCGTACCCCAGTAACGATTAATGTTTATTGCTTTGTTGTAGACGTTAATTGCCCCTTGCTTGTCTCCCAAATTGTTCTTTATAATTCCAATATTGAAGTAATCAATGGAATTATCAGGCTTGAGGCGGATAGATTCGTTCCAGTCTAATAGTGCCCCCTGATTGTCTTCTAAATTATATTTCGCTAACCCGCGATTGATATAGGCTTCGACAAGGTTAGGTTTAAGACGAATGGCTTCATTTTGGTCTGATATTGCTCCTTGATTGTCTCCTAACAAAGACTTGACCCGTCCACGACCGAAATAAGCTTCAGCATAGTTACGTTTGAGACGAATGGCTTCGTTGTAATCAACGATTGATCCCTGATTGTCTCCTAAATCGGATTTTGCTACTCCTCTACCATTATAAGCTTCAGCATAGTCAGGATTGAGGCGAATAGCTTCGTTATAATTAGAGATCGCCCCATAATTGTCCCCTCTGTTATATTTTTCCAAAGCGCGATTATAGTAATCCACATAAGCTTGCGCTAACTTCGGTGCGACTTGTGTCGATGATTGGGCGATAGGCTCAGCATAACTAGATAATGATTCCCTCCCCAGAGAAATCGTAAATGCTAAAGCCATCAGAACAAGGAAACGCCAAGACATAAACTCAACCCCTTAACATTATGCAAATTTTTATAACGTTAACATGAATATTTGTAGCCAGATACGGGTTAAATCTTTAGTCAACTACCGTCAAGACAAAGCCAGAAAATAAAAAATTCAGTTAAAGCTATTTAGATGTCAACCGAACAAACAACTCAATTCGTAACCTTATTTCCCGCATAAGGAGAAAGAATTATGGTATTTCCTCTATTTTCCCAAGTTCAATTAACCGAAGATCCCCCCAATTCAGCCTTAAAAAAGGGAGCATTGGTACAGTTGTTGAATATTATCCTATGACTGAAGGTAAAGATGATGGATACAGTATAGAAGGGTTAATTTCTCAAGATACAGTAGAAGTATCTGAGTCTCAAATTGCTATAACTGTTGCCAATGCAAAACCACAAAAAGTAGGTAGCTTAATTCTATAGTGTGCATCGCATATTCTGACTCAGAGAAAGAGGTTGCCATAAACCTGATCGCTAGCATTAGCTAGTTTGGTTTTATAATTGGGATTCTGCCCAATAAATTATTAAATTCTTTATGATGTCGATCGCGCAAATTCGCCAAACCTTATTAGATAAAGAGCGATCGGCAACCGAAATTGCTCAAGAGTTTTTAGATCACATAGATCGACTAGAACCGAAATTGCATAGTTTTGTAACTGTTACACCTGAGATAGCGATCGCCCAAGCACAAGCCATTGATGATGCGATCGCTGCGGGTGAAAAATTGCCGCTGCTCGCAGGTGTGCCGATTGGCATCAAAGACAATATGTGTGTCAAGGGTATACCTACCACTTGCGGTTCTAAAATGTTGGCAAATTTTGTCCCGCCCTACGAAGCGACAATTACCGCCAAACTGCGATCGGCTGGAGCAGTAATGGTTGGCAAAACTAACCTTGATGAATTTGCGATGGGTAGCTCTACTGAAAATTCGGCGATCGCCTTAACAGCTAATCCTTGGAATACAGATTATGTACCTGGTGGATCATCAGGTGGCTCGGCGGCGGCAGTTTCTAGCGGTGAATGTGTAATTGCTACAGGCTCAGATACAGGTGGATCGATTCGTCAACCCGCTTCCTATTGTGGTGTCGTGGGGCTAAAGCCTACCTATGGGCTAGTCTCAAGGTTTGGTCTTGTTGCTTTTGCTTCGTCCCTCGATCAAATAGGACCTTTTGCAACCACTGTTGAAGATGCAGCGATTTTTTTAAGTGCGATCGCAGGTTACGATCCTAAGGATTCAACAAGTATTAATATCGAAATTCCTGATTATGCAGCTTTATTAACGCCAGATTTGACCCAATCACTCAAGGGCAAAAAGGTTGGCGTGATCACAGAAACCTTCGGCGAAGGTTTAGATGGTGAAGTTGAAGCATCTGTTAGAAAAGCGATCGCGCATTTTGAAAGTATGGGCGCAGAAGTCATGGAAATTTCTTGTCCCCGATTCCGTTATGGATTACCCACTTACTACATTATCGCGCCTTCCGAAGCTTCAGCAAATCTAGCTCGTTATGACGGCGTAAAATACGGCTTCCGTGGCTCCAACGCCGAAAACCTGCTCAGTATGTACGAAAATACTCGCGAACAAGGATTTGGCGCAGAAGTAAAGCGTCGGATTATGATCGGTACTTATGTATTGTCGGCAGGTTATTACGATGCTTATTACATCAAAGCTCAAAAGGTAAGAACTTTAATCGCTCAAGACTTCCAAAAAGCCTTTGAACAAGTTGATGTACTGGTCTGCCCCACCGCTCCAACCACCGCATTTCAAGCTGGCAGTAAGACCGAAGATCCGCTTGGTATGTATCTTTCGGATTTGATGACTATTCCTGTCAATTTGGCAGGGCTTCCAGGGATTAGTATTCCTTGTGGCTTTGACTCTAAGGGTATGCCAATTGGTTTGCAACTGATATCTAATGTTTTGCGTGAAGATGTATTACTGCAAGTTGCTTATGGCTTCGAGCAGTCAACCGATTGGCACAAGCGCCAACCTGATATATAAAAAAAGCGGTGCTAAGCACCGCTTTTTTTAGAAGGTAGCGCTGCTGCCTTCGTTTAGTTGCCTTTAGATGATGGTGTTATCGGGAATAACTGCGTTTTTTACAACGACGACAATGCCGTTGCAAATGCAATAGCCTAGATCTTCGCGATTCACATCTTGGACACGATCCTTGTTGATAATTTGCACATTTTTACCAATTCGAGCATTTTTATCGATGATCGCATGACGAATAATTGTGTTTTCACCAATTCCTATTGGCACTATATTATTTTCGAGATCTGACTCACGTTGTTCTTGCGGTTGATAAAAATCACAGCCCATCAATAGAGTGTCTTCGATTGTACAGTTCGCTTCCAAATGCATTCGGATACCGACAATTGAGTTAATAATTGTCGCTTTGAGAAGGAAACATCCCTCACCAACGATTGAATCTTTGACCTTACAATCATGTACTTTGCTAGGTGGCAAATAACGAGCGCGTGTGTAAATTGGTTTTTTAGTTTCGTAGAAATTAAAGCCAGTCGAAGGATAGCGCGTTAAAGCTAAGTTAGCTTGATAGAAAGATTCGATTGTTCCAATATCTTCCCAATAGCCGTTATATAGATAAGCCTGAACATTCAAATTGTGAATTGCCGCAGGAATAATTTCTTTACCAAAATCAGTATGTTCAGGATTTTCACTCAGCAACTTCAACATCGCTTGCTTATTAAATACATAGATTCCCATTGAGGCAATAAATGGGTTTGCGATCGCGGAGATTGTATCTAAGCCAAGTTTAGTTGTATCAACACGCATTCCCTCTAAAGCTTCACCTTTGGGCTTTTCAAGAAAGTTAATTACTTTTCCAGTGGTGTCAGTTTTGAGCAAGCCAAAAGCAGAGGCTTTTTTCTGATCTACAGGCAGTACGGATAAAGTAATGTCGGCCCCAGTTTCGCGGTGATGTTCGACAAACTTTTCGTAGTCCATATTGTATAAATGGTCGCCCGATAGGATCAGGTATTCACTGACATCCCATGATTCCAATAGCCATGCATAGCGACGTACTGCATCGGCTGTACCTTGAAACCAGTCTGGACTATCAGGAGTTTGCTGGGCAGCAAGAATTTCTACAAATCCGTCAGAATAAGAGGCGGGACGATAGGCTTGATTGACATGGCGATTAAGTGATGCAGAGTTAAACTGCGTCAGGATGTAGATTTTCTCAATACCTGAATTGATGCAGTTACTTACAGGAATGTCAATCAGTCGATATTTACCTGCTACGGGGACGGCTGGTTTAGCGCGTGTTTTGGTGAGGGGATATAGTCGGCTTCCCTGTCCACCGCCCAAAATGATAGCCAGTACATTTTTCATAAATTATTCGGATTATCTTGGCTTTTTTGTATGCATATTTTTCTCAATGTTGATATTGTCTATCTTTGCGGGGATCGTTGCAAGTGATGTTAAGACACAAAAGCTAGAAAATCTTGGTAAGTATTCATAATTATCGTGTTTTTTCTGGAACCCTATGATTAGTAAATACGTCTGGCGGGGTAAGGTTAAACCTACGCAAATAGGAAATTTTAAGAGAAAATTTTAAGATGCTTGTGAAAAAAACGCTGGCTAGTTCATGTTTCGGGTTACTGGGAGCGATCTTTGTCGCTTTTCCAACTTATGCGATCGCTTCAGATAAGTCGATACTGGATAGCCTCGTCCAACAAGCAGCTTCCAAAGATATTCCTACATCGCAACAAGCCATTATTAAGTTACGTGAGTTTAAAGATGCTGGGGTTGAAGCCTTTTGGAAAGCTTATCAACAAGGTTTACCGAATAATCCGCAATTACGTACAACTTTGGATGCAATCTGTCAGCAGAAAGATTGTGATGCATCGCGTTTGTATTGGTATAAGGATTTAGAAGCAGCCAAGACTGCCTCAAAAGAGAGTGGTAAACCGATTTTGTCGTTGCGTTTGCTGGGAAACCTCAATGATGAACTTAGTTGCGCTAATAGCCGATTTTTTCGGACTGCGCTTTATCCTAATGCTGGTGTATCGCAATTGCTGCGCGATCGCTTTATTTTGCACTGGCAGTCTGAGCGTCCTGTCCCTAAGGTGACGATTGACTTTGGTGATGGTCGTAAGCTAGAACAAACGCTTACGGGTAATAGTATCCACTATATTCTTGACAGTGAAGGTCGTCCGATTGATGCGCTCCCAGGATTGTATAGTCCACTTGCTTTTATAGAAAATCTTAAGGAAGCTGAAAGTGCAGTTAGCTCGGTTCGCAATATCAATGGGGATTTGAATCTGCGCCGTGAAATTTTAGTTAAATATCATCGCGATCGCTTAGCTAAACTAGAAAAAAATTGGCAAGCTGATCTGACTCGGTTGCGGTTGCCTACCCAACCATTATTACAGCCGACTGCGGCGACTAACAGCCCTAGTGCATTCTTGGCAAGTCGTTTGACTTTAGCAAAAGCAATGGTTGAGCTGCCAACTCTTAGTAGTGCCGATAGACAAGTATTGTCTGAAGTTACACCGTCTTCACCATTTGCCAAATTGAGCGATTCAAATTGGGCTAGATTAGCAAGGCTCTATCAAAATCGGGTATATCTCGATAAAGGCAGTCTAAATTTAATGCAACGTAAATTGTCACCCAGTGCATCTATCCGAACTGTGCTTAATAGTTTTGAAAGCGCGATCGCTCAGGATACAGTTCGCAATGAGTATGTATTTCACGCGCAGATTCATAATTGGTTTGCGAATGGTGAATTTGTTGATAGTGATTCAAAATCTTTGACCGCCCTTAATCGCCGCGTTTATGATCAACTGTTTCTCACACCTGCTAATGATCCTTGGTTGGGCTTAGTAAATGAGAATGTATATACAGGAATCAGCAAAACACTATAGTCGGCAACGTTTTAGTTAGAGGGCAAAGCACCATACAAATATGGCGAATCGAAATATTAGCGATCGCATTCAGCGATTTAATCTTAGTCAACCTAGAGTTACCAATCTACTTAAAGACAAATACGCAGCGATGCGTGCAGATGAAGAAAATCCATATATCTTCTTTCGTGCTACTTGTCATCTTTTTTATGAAGACTTACCGATCAAGTCTTGGTTTCAAAAAGCGCCATTAGTTTGGATTTGCGGCGATCTACATATTGAGAACTTTGGAAATTTTAAAGCGGATAATCGTCACGTTTATTTTGATGTCAATGATTTTGACGAAGCTATTCTTGCGCCATGCACTTGGGAAATTGCGCGTTTGTTAACCAGTATTTTTGTGGCGACAGAAACCTTCTCAGTCAAACCACAAGTTGCCGAAAATCTCTCTCAGCAATTTCTTAACTCTTACACTAAAACTATTTCTGAAGGCAAAGTCTATTGGATGGGAGAAGATAACGCTCCTCAAGTAATCAAAGAGTTGCTATCTCGTAAAACCCAAGTTAAACGGAGAGAAACGCTAGAAGAACGCACCGTGCTAGATCAAAATCAGCAAAGGCGATCGCTCAAAATTGATTACAAAAAAGCGCAGCCAATTTCTAATCAGCAAAAACAAAAAGTGCAAAATTTCATAAAAGCTTTTGCCACACAGCAGCCTAATCCCCAATTTTTTCAATTACTAGATGTCGCTCAACGAATTGCGGGTAATGGAAGTTTAGGGATTGAGCGTTATGTTTTGCTGGTAGAAGGGAAAGGTTCACCCGATAACAACTATCTTCTCGATCTCAAAAGAGCACTACCTTCATCACTCGCACCCTATGTTATTTGGGAACAACCAAAATGGGAAAGTCAAGCTGACCGTATTGTCACAATCCAGAAGCGATCGCAAGCAATGCCAATCGCCTTTTTACATTCAGTGAATATTGGTGAAGACTCATTTGTCCTGCGAGAGCTTCAGTCTACTCAAAGCCCAACCGACCATTTAAAGATCGAGAAATGGGATGACAAGTTAGAACACTCTGAACAACTAATGCGGTCTTTAGGGCAAGTGGTTGCTTGGTCGCATTTACGAAGTAGTGGTAGACAAGGCTCAGCGATCGTTGAGCAATTAATCAATTTTGCTGGTAAATCAAAGTGGAAAGCTGAAGTGATCGAACATGCTAAAACCTATAGCCAACAAGTACATCAAGATTGGCAAGAGTTTCGCCGTAATCGATAGAAGCAGCTAAAATCAATCATTTTGATCGTGGTCCAATTAGACCAATTAAATTGCCATCAAGATCTTTGACTTGACACATAAAGTATCCATCTTCGCGATCCAGTGGACCTCGATATAGGATTGCACCCAAATCTATGGCTCTTTCTAGCATTGTGTCAAAATCACTAACTTGCCAATAAGCAACATGTCCTGATGCTCCTGATGGTACTTTGATGTCTGCTTTGTGAAACCATACATCTTGATCTCCTACACGAATGAAAAAATGTTCTGGATTCTCCATCCATGTGATTTCGATGCCAAATAACTGAGAGTACCACTTAGCAGAAGCCCGTCGATCAGAAACGAAGTACATTACTTCAGTCACCTTCTTAAACATATTAATAGTTCTTTAATTGCTCTAAAAGAATACAATATAGTCAATTGCCCGTAATCAAAACCCAAAAATAAGATGAGAGTCAAGATTGATAATGAAGTTCTATTTATTCATCGAGATGATGTGCCGAAATATAATAAGCAAGGCTCAATTGTCCGCAATAGTTACTTTTGGGCATTGCGATCTATTGCTGGTCGCGCCAACTCTCGCTATGATTGGGAATTTGAAACAGAAGTATGGCTTGCTTTGCAGAGAATGTTAATCTCTTTTGGAGAATCAGGATATTTGCCCACTCGTGAAACTCAGCTAGAATTTGCCTCTTATATAGAAGAAATTCCGCAAGTTTTACGACTAATTTCCACAATCCAAGAAATAGAAGAAGAAGCATAAATCTCTGCTTATTTTATTTCTTAAATTGCGACAATTAGTTTAGTCATAACGCTTAGCTTATAATAAAGTTAAATTTTGTAAAAATTTCAACTTATACATGACTATTACCATTGCACCCGAAACCGTGACCGTTAAGCACGAGATTAAGGACATCAGCCTTGCGCCTTTAGGCAAACAACGCATTGAATGGGCTAGCCGTGAAATGCCTGTGTTGCGTCAAATCCGCGATCGCTTTGCTGTTGAAAAGCCTCTTGCAGGTATTCGGATCGCCGCTTGCTGCCACGTCACCACCGAAACTGCTAACCTCGCGATCGCTCTCAAAGCCGCAGGTGCAGATGCAGTATTGATTGCTAGCAACCCACTTTCTACTCAAGACGACGTTGCTGCTTCGTTAGTTTACGATCATGGCATTTCGGTATTTGCGATCAAAGGCGAAGACAATGCTACCTACCACCGCCACGTTGAAATGGCACTTGCTCACCGTCCTCACATCATTGTCGATGACGGAAGCGATGTAACTACAACTTTAGTATTGCACCACGCTGATCAAGTTTCTGAAATCATCGGTACAACCGAAGAAACTACCACAGGGCTAGTTCGTCTCAATGCCATGTTCCGCGATGGCAAGCTGACTTTCCCTGCGATCGCTGTTAACGATGCTGAAACCAAGCATTTCTTTGACAATCGCTATGGTACTGGTCAATCTACCCTCGACGGTATCATCCGCGCTACAAATATCTTGCTAGCTGGCAAAGTGATCGTTGTTGCTGGCTACGGCTGGTGTGGTAAAGGCGTTGCTCTACGCGCACGCGGTATGGGTGCAAATGTCGTCGTCACCGAAATCAATCCTGTTGCCGCGATCGAAGCTGCAATGGATGGCTTTAGTGTCATGACTATGGACGAAGCTGCGAAAATTGGCGATATCTTCATCACCGTTACAGGTAACAAGCATGTAATTCGTCGTGCTCATTTTGAAACCATGAAAGATGGTGCGATCGTTGCTAACTCTGGTCACTTCGATTTAGAAATTGACCTCGTTTCTCTAAACGATCTCAGCGAATCTGCTAGCTTCGTTCGCAACTTCACTCAAGAGTATCAACTCAAGACTGGCAAATCAATCATCGTCATCGGTGAAGGTCGCCTTGTCAACCTTGCTGCTGCTGAAGGTCACCCTGCTAGCGTTATGGACATGAGTTTCGCAAACCAAGCTCTTGCCTGTGAATTTCTAGTTAAGAACAAAGGTAAATTGCCTGCTGGTGTTGTGCCAATTCCTAAAGATATCGATCAAGAAATTGCGCGTCTGAAGTTGCAAGCAATGGGAATCACTATCGATACCCTCACTCCTGAGCAAGTTCATTATCTCAATTCTTGGACAGAAGGAACATAAAGTTTTTTCATTTTTTCATGAAAGAGGGAGCGCTGAGCGCTCCTTTTTTAGTTTTATTCATTGTCTGACTTCGCAACTTCAAACTTAGTGCGTGGCAAAGCCGCCACGATCGCATCAAGAACTTTGCTTACAGGAATTACTTCCATTCCATAATCTTGAAGAACTTGCATATTAGGAATAATAGCGCGTTTAAATCCTAACTTAGCGGCTTCTTTTAAACGCAAATCTAATTGCGGAACGGGGCGAACCTGTCCACCTAGCCCAACTTCTCCAATAAGAACTGTCCGTGGATCAACAGTGCGATCGCGAAAACTAGCAGCAACTGCGATCGCTACACCGAGATCTACCGCAGGTTCCCCCACGTTCAATCCACCTGCCGCCGCCACATAGGCATCAAGCTTCGATAAAGGAATACCAATTCGCTTTTCGAGAACGGCAAGAATTTGTAAAAAGCGATTAGTTTCTATCCCAGTCGTCGTGCGTCGTGGCGAAGAATAACTAGTCGGACTGACGAGAGCTTGCAACTCCACCACAATCGGGCGCGTTCCTTCACAGGCGACAATCGTGGCTGTCCCAGGGACAGATTCATCAAGATTGCCAAGAAATAATTCGGAAGGATTGGAAACCTCACGTAAGCCGCGATCAATCATTTCAAAAACGCCGATTTCTTGAGTTGCGCCAAAGCGATTTTTGACCGATCGCAATAAACGATGCGTAGCAAAGCGATCGCCTTCAAAATATAAAACCGTATCAACCATGTGTTCTAAAACTTTTGGCCCCGCGATCGAGCCTTCCTTGGTTACATGACCGACGATAAATAGAGAGATGTTCTCGCGTTTTGCCACGCGCATTAGGGCAGCCGTACATTCTCGCACTTGGGAAACAGAACCAGGAGCAGCATTTAAGTTTGAGAAGTAGAGCGCCTGAATACTATCAATTACCGCAACTCGTGGGCGTAATGATTGCAATTCTCTCAAGATCGTTTCTAGATCGGTTTCGGCAAGCAGATAGAGATCGTCAGAATTCTCTTCTAAGATTCCTAATCTTTGCGATCGCAGTTTCACCTGTTGTGCCGACTCCTCTGCACAGACATATAACGTTGGGTAGCGCGTCATCAGTTTTTGCGCCATTCCTAATAGCAGCGTGCTTTTGCCAATCCCTGGTTCACCACCAATTAGCACAAGGGAACCCGCGACAATGCCACCACCTAACACGCGATCAAGTTCTTCATAACCCGAAGGCGATCGCGCTTGGTCATTGTCAGTAATTTGCGAGAGGGTTAATGATTCTCTTGCTTTGGACTTGCCTGAAGACTTGGTTGCGGTGAGGTGTGAGAATGTAGCGATCGCATTAGTATTTGTGGATATGACAGGAATTAATTCTTCTTGCAAAGTTCCCCAAGTGGAACAAGCGGGACATTTCCCATACATCTGCGGGAAGTCTTCACCACAGTTATTACAAACGTATCGACTTTTTGCTTTTGCCATTATTCAAATATATTTCATCTAGCGATCAAGTGAACTAATTATGCCCTTCCTACCTCGATTCAATGCGAGCTCCGATTTTGTAGGGTACTTTAATGAAATGTAACGCACCTTTCTGATATTTATGAGTTGCGTTATGTAGTGTTGTTGAGTTCGGTCAAGCTATCAATGATCGCGAAGTTAAGAAGTTGACAGGCGATCAGGGCATAACAAATCATTGGAGCAGACAAAATCGTGATATTTTGGTTCAAGTTGAAGGCGATCGCTTGCCGCTCAATTAAGCCGTTATCCTACTTGTGATCAGATCGAATCCATCTTAACCTAGGGTACTCCATGACGATATTTACGGAACTCAACGCCTTATTCATCAACACGTCGCTAAATAAGAAAGCAGAAGATAGCCATACGAGGTTGCTCCTTAACGCTTCCTCGTCGATCATGGCAAAGAACGGCGTTTCGGTCGAACACTTGCATCTGGCTGCACACGACATACCACCAGGCGTCTATCCTGATATGACAGAGCACGGATGGGAGAAAGACGAATGGCTTAAGATTTGGGAGAAGGTAAAAGCGGCTGAAATCCTAGTTGTGGGGACTCCGCTTTGGCTGGGGGAAGAGAGTTCGATCTGCCGCATACTTATCGAACGGCTGTACGCTATGTCCAGTGAACTCAATGATAAGGGGCAGTCGATCTATTACGGCAAAGTCGGAGGCTGCGTGATCACTGGGAACGAAGATGGAATCAAGCACACGGCAATGACCATCGGATACGCGTTAAATCACTTGGGTTATACAACGCCGCCACAAGCCGATTGCGGGTGGATCGGCGAGGCTGGTCCTGGACCCTCGTATGGTGACGCGAAGGAAGACGGTGGACGTGTTGGCTTCGACAATGACTTCACGCAGCAGAACACCACGATCATGACTTGGAATTGCATGCATCTCGCACGGATGCTCAAGGAGTCTGGTGGGATCCCGAACGAGGGCAATAACCGTGAGGCATGGAAAGCTGGAGAACGGTTCGGCTTCGAAAACCCGAATGGACAAACGGGATAACAAGGCTCTGCACTGGATGGTAATTCCGCGGCGCTCCATTGCCGCTGGTGAGTTTGGGCGTTATACGGCTCAGTTCTTGGTGCAGGCGGTACACTTCAAATATGAGTGGTATGCGATCGCAAATAATTTTCGAGATCATCGGCTGTAGAAAAGTAATGAAAGAGTGGGATAAGGAAGACCTTGCATACATTCATGATGTTGGTCATAGCGATTATGCTCTCAAGTTAGCCCCTTTCATACTCAAAATTTTGGCTCAAA
>JAYVVP010000133.1:0-5218 GCA_043786935.1 Pseudanabaena sp.
ACCTGTCATTCGTCAATTTATCTTGGAAAATCTCTATCAACCTATCTCTCCTTGACTTCATGTCTCGCTATTTTTGTCAATGCGTAAGTCCTATGCTAATGATTTTTTGACTAGATTTAATTGAACAAGTGTAATTATCATTCGGTTAAAAAAACTCTGTAACTCGTTGGCTCTCGCCAAAAAGCAAGTTTCAGTAAAGACGGCTTCGCAAGTTAAAAATGGGGTAGCGATCGCTGCGACAGTAGTTTTTGCCCAAGTGTGATGGTTGTCGCGAACGCTCAGAAGGGCAACTAAAACGCTCGTATCCAAAATGATGTTTTTAGGCATGATTACTTTCCAAAACCTTCCATATAGGTTTTGTTGGTGGATAGATCTGGAGGTAATCCATCTAAGCAACCAATTAAGTCTTTGGCAGCTTCAGCAAAAGAAATGGATTTTGGTTCTGTAATTTCTACTTCTTCTTGTTTGGTAATTGCTTTTCCGCTTTTGAATTCTAAGAACTCAACAAAGCGAATTATTTCTTTTTGATCTTCTGTTGGTAGTTGTTTGATTTTGGCGATCGCTGTTTCTAAAGTAATCATTTTAATGTTCTCCAATAGCTATTTACTTATTCTTAATCAGTTAGAGAATCCAATTTGTCAAGTAGTTTTAGCCCTACCGCCCGATCGCATTTGGCAGCTAACAGTTTAAATCTGGTGTGGGTATCAAATTCGACAAGGGCGATCGTTAAAAGTTCTTCAATAATTAGCTTATTGATAGTCAAGCCTTGGCTTTCAGCAAGTTTTTTTAGTCTGAGGTGTTTGTCATCTGGTAGGCGAATGGTTAAGGTTGCCATGAGTCACTCCTATTACCTTTTTACTTTTTCTTTGCTTTGGAGCCTTTGCTGAAATTGGGCAATGATTTCAGGGGTTAGTTCTTTTTCTGGTTGGACGGTTTCTCGTTCTGCTAAGGCTACTTCTATTTCAGTGGGAGCTGCCTTTTCTAGCTTTTGCAAAAGGTTGGTGAAGTCTGACTGTTGTTGGTTAGTTTCTTGTTTGGGAATTGGTTGAATAATGTAATTTGTCGATGATTGACGAGTTAGGGCATAGACAATGTATTGATTGAGAGAGACTCCTTCGCTCTCTGCTAAATGGATTAGTTGTTGGTGTAATGTATCTGGTAAGCGTAGGGTTAATCGGCTCATGGTTCAGTTCCTATTGATGCTAGTTTGACAATTAGTTGGGCTGGAGTCATTACTTGCAAGCCTAGAGACTCTTTGGCATTTTGAAAGTCACGCAGATTGGAAGTGATGACTGTTGCACTTGCGTTCATGTCACAGTCAATTACGAGATCGTCTCCTGCGTCTGGTGAGGCTGGTCGCCAAGAGTAATAAATGATTGTAAATCGGCATTGATTGAGTAATGTACCAAGTACGGGCTGAAGCTTTTGCCAACGAGGTTTGGAGATTTTGCGAGAGAGGACATCTTCGTATTCATAGGCGAGGGCATTGGAAACACAGACTTCAAGTAATCCTGCTAACCATGCGTCAATAATGAGTCCCGAAGCGCTGCCTTGTTTTGTTAAGCCTTCAAACAGGACGTTGGTATCAATGACAATGGGAAACGAAGATAGGACTGTCATGACACTACTATAGCACCATATGTAGTGTCATTATCATTTGAGGAAAAATTTAGTTGTTTGTATTTTTCCTTATTAGGTCGTCAAAATTTAAATTCCTTAAAATCACGGTTGTGTCATCACTCACAGAAGCTATGGTATTTCCGTCAGGACTAAATGTCACGCTTCTGACATCAGAGTTATGATCTGTGAATGTTTGTAGTTCCCTGCCATCAATACTCCACAATTTCACGGTTTTATCCCGACTTGCAGAGGCAATAGTCTTGCCATCAGGACTAAAGGCTACCCTTAGAACACCGTAGCGGTGACCGTTAAATGTTTGTAGTTCCTGCCATCAATACTCCACAATTTCACGGCATTGTCCGCATTGCTAGTGGCAATCATCTTGCCGTCAGGACTAAAGGCGACACTATTGCCACCTGTGAATGTTCGTAGTTCCCTGCCGTCCAGACTCCATAATTTCACAGTATCGTCATTACTGCCAGAGGCGATCATCTTGCCATCGGGACTAAAGGCAACCTTATAGACATGAGATTTATGACCTCTGAATGTTTGGAGTTCCCTGCCGTCCAGACTCCACAATTTCAGGGTTTTATCTCCACTTGCAGAGGCGATAGTCTTGCCATCAGGACTAAAGGCTACGTCCCAAACTCTATCGTTATGACCTCTGAATGTTTGGAGTTCCCTGCCATCAATATTCCACAACTTCACGGTTTTGTCATCACTCGCAGAGGCAATAGTCTTACCATCAGGACTAAAGGCTACATTCCAAACTCTATCGTTATGACCTTGGAAGGTTTGCATTTCTCTTCCGTCAAGACTCCACAATTTCACGATTTTATAGTCATCACTCACAGAGGCTATAGTTTTGCCATTGGGACTAAAGGTGATGCTACTGTTACCTTTGAATGTTTGTAATCTTCTTTTCTCTAGATTCCACAATTTTGCGGTATTATTGTCATTTACTGTGACAATTATTTTGCCATCAGAACTAAATATTACACTCCTGACACCATTGCTATCAGTAAAGGTTTGGAGTTCCGTTCCATTCAAACTCCACAATTTAACAGTTTTGTCCGCACTCGCAGAGGCTATAGTTTTGCCATCGGGACTAAAAACAATGCTCTCGACAATTCCACTATGCCCGTTGAATATTTGGAGTTCCGTTCCATCCAAACTCCACAATTTAACAGTTTTATCCGCACTTGCAGAGGCTATAGTTTTGCCATCGGGACTAAAAACAATGCTATAGACAATTCCCCTATGCCCCTTGAGCGTCTGTAATTCCGTTCCGTCAAGATTCCACAGCTTAACAGTTTTATCCACACTTGCAGAGGCTATAGTTTTGCCATCGGGACTAAAAACGACGCTGGTGACAGAATCTCTATGACTGTTGAGAGTTTGTAAAACCTTACCATCCAGACTCCATAATTTCACGGTATTGTCATAACTCGCAGAGGCTATAGTTTTGCCGTCGGGGCTAAAGGCAACGCTAGTGACAATAGAGCTATGCCCTTTGAAGGATTGGAGTTCTTTGCCTTCCAGATTCCACAATTTGACGGTGTTGTCGTCACTGCCAGATGCGATCGTCTTGCCATCGGGACTAAGTACGACAAGATAGCTATTGGCAGCAATACGATTTTTTTCTTGAATCCCATAGACAAACCGCGACAAATTAGCCGTCACCAGCATTTTCGTACTTGCTTTGTCTCTTTCCCAAATCGATGGGTCTAAGTCCTTGAGTTTCTGTCCCGCGCTGACTGCCTTGAGCAAAGCATCAAATACCTGATCTCCCTGAAAGTCCCCCTTAGCATCAAGACTTTTTAGCCTGACATCGGCGATTTTAATATCATCGGTAGCATCCTTCACTGCCAGCGCCGCTTTTGCCTGTTCATCTAAAGCAACCTTCACCTTACCTTCCGCATCCACAATTTTTGCCTGAGCCGCCGCGACCTTCTCCTGCGATTCTTGCGACACATTTGCTAACTCAGCCTTAGCCGATTCCACATCCTTTTGTGCCGATTCAACCTTCTCATCCGCTTCTTTTTTCTTCGCTACTGCCTCTCTTACTGTCTGCGCCGCGTCTCTCTTCTCCTTTTCCGCATTCTTCCCAATTAGTTCAGCCTCTTTATTTGCAAAATCTACCTTCTGATTAGCATCTTTCAATTTGGCTTGTGCATCTTTCCGAGTATCCGCAACCTCAATATTAGACTCATTTATAAACATATTTGCCGACACACCCGCAACCACAGCCGCCAAAAGCGCCATCGCCAAAACCACCGAACCAGCCTTAACCCGATTGCTTGCCTTCCGTTCCGCCGCAACCAAAATCGCATTTGCCTCTTCCGTCGCCGCTAACTGTTGACTAGTCTCAAACCTCTCAAACTCTCGACTTTCCCGCAAAAACTGCTCATCCACATCGCTAAGCCTCTTCCCCCTTGCCCAAACCTCCGCCTCCTCAAGTGCCTGACCCCGCAACAGAAACCCCTGATTCCGCCCCTCCTCTGCATCTCTCCAAGCCCGAAACGCCGAACCATAAAACTCTGGACGCAAATCCGCTAACTGACCCTCCACCCATGAGTTATTAAACACCGCCCCATAGATCGGATTATAGGAAACCAATCGCCCATCCCGTCGCACCACCAACCCCGTCAACCGCAACTTTGATCGCTCCTCACTACGATCATCCTTCAACTCCCCATCTGCCAACACCTGCTGATAGCAGCCCAACATCCGCCCCCGCAACTTCTCTTCCACACTAATCACGCGATCGCGTATCGTTGTCAAATGTGGCGGTGCATCTTGCGATTCCCAATTTGTGACTATCCGCCCCTGTACTAAATTCTCAACCCAAACCGCAATATTCTCAGGTGGAGCGATTCCTGTTAATTCCTTCTCCATCATTCCCAACAACCGTTGAATCAAAAATGGCTGTCCACCCGTCCACTTCACCGCCTTTTCCAGATAATCCTGTGGATTCGCCACCTTACTCGCTAAACCCTGCATCAACGGCAAAGCCTCCGTCAGCGTAAACCCCGCCATCTCCACCGCATAGCCAATATTAAACGCCGAAGTATTATGACTTTGGATTAAATCCGTCGGTGTCGCTACTCCCAAAAATGAAAAAGTGAGGCGATTATAGTCGGGCTTAGTAGGACGATCTTCAAAAAATGACCTCACTAAACCAAAGAAATCATCCATGCCAAACTTGAGACTAAGCAAGCGATCAATCTCTTCCACAAAAATCACAATCGGCGCGTCAATCTCCTTCAACACCACCGTCTCGATAAACTCTGCAAAGCGCTGCACAGGTGACAGCAATTCTCGTTCCCTAATCCAACTCCGCAAATCAAACTTACTTTTTAAATCCAAATCCCCCACCAAACTCCGAATCGCGCTGGCATAAGTAGGTGGACGAAATTAATTACACAAATAAATAGCGGGAACGATTAATTAGCCTTGGCTAGATGTATAAACAATTCTGCACATATGCTTACCATTGATCGCAAGACACCTCCACCCCAATTTTCTGCGGATCGATCGTCGCGCAAACAATCCCCTCTGCTTGCAATTTATGCGTCACCCGCACCCGCAAACTCGA
>JAYVVP010000134.1:0-14167 GCA_043786935.1 Pseudanabaena sp.
ACAGCATTCAATTTAGCGCCAATGGAACGGCGATCATAGAGCTAAACAAATGAATATGGCAAATCGTAATACTCTCTGGGCAAGCATCGTCGCTGAAGAACTTTATCGCTCAGGTGTGCGTACAGTTTGCATATCACCAGGCTCTCGATCTACGCCTTTGGTAATTGCCTTTGCCGAGTTGCGCGATCGCTGTCCTGATTTTCAGATTTTGGTGCATATTGATGAACGCTCAAGTAGTTTTTTTGCGCTCGGTTTAGCAAAAGTACAGATGGCTCCCGTGGCTCTACTCTGCACATCGGGAACTGCTGCTGCCAATTATTATCCTGCCATTATTGAAGCTTATTATAGTCGGATTCCACTTATAATATTGACCGCCGATCGTCCTCCAGAAATGCGTGATTGCGGGTCTGGACAAACTATCGATCAGATTAATATTTATGGCAAGTATGTTCGTTACTTTTTTGAAGTGGGAACTCCAGAGATTATTGGCTTTCGACTGCGCTATTTGCGATCGCTAATTAGTCGTAGTGTCAGTATTGCGGTCGGTAAAGGTGATACTCCCGCAGGAGCCATCCATCTTAACTTCCCATTTGCCGATCCGATGCCACCGATTGATGTCCCTAATGATGTGCCAGAAGACTTAGCTCTTAGTAGTCCAGAAGCGATGTTTGGCAACCCATCGGGCGGGGCATATAGTCAGGTGATTGCAGGAAGGCGATCGCTTGATACTAATGCGATCGCGACAATTGCCAATCAAATCATTAGTTATCCCAAAGGCGTGATCGTAGTTGGTGTATATGACGCTCCGCCTGAATTCATAGTCGCTGTGAGTCGATTGGCAAGGGCAACTGGCTATCCATTACTGATCGAAGCGACAGGAGCGAATCGTCATGATGGAATTGGACATTATGATAGTTTTTTGCGATCGCCAAACTTCTGCAAAAACCATGCTCCTGAAATCGTGATTCGCTTCGGTGCAATGCCAACTTCCAAAAGTTATTTGCTGTGGCTACAGAAGTATATTAGCTGTCAGCAAATCGTGGTCGGCAGCACCAATAGTGACCCCACCCATGGAATTACTCAAGCCTTGAATGTATATACTGTTAGCTTTTGCGAACAGTTGGCAAATTATTTAGAAAACTATGCCCAAGCCGTTTGGCAAGATAAACAATGGCGCTTAGATTTTGAATTAGCTGAAAATATTGCTGAACAGGTAATTACTAATTCTCTTAAAGAAATTGAAGAATTGTTCGATGGAAAAATTTATGCAGAACTTGCTCAGATCCTGCCTGCGAATAGTTATATTTATGTAGCAAGCAGTACTCCCATTCGCGATTTGGATACATTCTTTCACAGCGATCGCCCGATTACAGTCTTAGCAAATCGGGGGGCAAATGGCATTGATGGAACTCTCTCTAGTGCGCTCGGTGCGGCATGGGGATGCAATGATCAGTCCATGGTTCTTATCTGTGGCGATTTGGCATTCTATCACGACTTAAATGGATTGCTAGCTGCTAAAAAATATAATATTTCTCTGACAGTAATTCTTTTAAATAATGATGGAGGCGGCATTTTTAATTTGCTGCCAATCTCTGAATTTGAAAATACTTTTGAAGAATTTTTCGGCACTTCACATGGTTTAGACTTTGCGCCAATTGTCTCAGCTTATGATTGCGAACATATTCTCATTCAAGACTGGCTACATTTTCATCGGGCTTTACTTAGTTCTCTCTCGAAAAAGGGAACTCAAGTTTTAGAAGTAAGAAGCGATCGCCAACGTAACAAAGAACTACATTTTGCAATCTGGAATCAAGTAATCGAAAGCTGCGATCGTAATTTCTAAATTCCTAGGATATAATCGAGTCAGCACTGAGAGGCTTATAACTCATGGTAATCGCAACAACCAAGCGCTACACCGTAGCAGAATATCTGGAATTAGAAGAACAAGCCGAATTTAAAAGCGAATTTGTGGACGGAGAGATTGTATCAATGGCAGGAGCAACAGCAAATCACAATATTTTAACTGCTAAATTTTTGGCGCGAATATTGTTGGCTCTAGAGGACTTAGATTACGGAGTCTTTATGAGCGATATGCGCCTATGGATGCCAGATTACAGTCGTTACACTTATCCTGATGTGATGGTAGTTGCAGGACAGCCAATTTTTACTGATGAAAAGCAAACTGCTATTACTAATCCATGCTTGATTGTAGAAGTTCTATCTAATTCAACACAGGAGTATGATCGCGCTAGCAAATTTAAGTTATATCGTTCTATTTTAAGTTTCAGAGAATATGTTTTAGTTTATCAAAATAATTATTGTGTGGAGCAATACACCAAACAGGATGATGGCCGGTGGATATTGACTGAATATTTGCAAGAAGATGCAGTTCTTAAACTGGAATCAGTGAGCTTTGAGATTAGTTTGCGGGATTTATATAAGCGCGTCACCTTTTAAATTAAAGTTAAATTAAAGCTTTATGGGTATGCCATCAACAATAAAATCAGTTAGCAGTTTGGCAGTAATTGGTGCAAAGAGAATCCCATTTCGATAATGCCCTGTTGCTAAAATGAGATTTTCATAATCACTAGCTCCAAGAATGGGAACTTCATTAGGAGCATAGGGACGGAATCCCCACCATGTTTCGGTGATTTGCATATGAGTGATCGCAGGATAAACAGCGATCGCATTATTTAGTAATTGAGCAATTCCCGTTGCCGTATTTCCTTGGGTAAAGCCAGTATCTTCAACCGTTGCACCAATCACAATCGTGCCATCGTGCCGAGGCACTATATAGCAGTTCGGTGCATAAATCACCCTTTGCAATTTACGATCGCGATCGCATACTGACAGCATTTGTCCTTTGATTGGCTTGACAGGCAAAGGTAATAAAGCTTTTGTCCATGCACCTGTTGCTAATATATAGCGATCGCCTTGTAATTTGCCAGCACTAGTATCGAGATGGAAAACGTGCTCGCGATCGCGAACAATTTGATAGACCGTTGTTCCTTCCAAAATCTTGATTGATAGCGATCTCGCTGCTGCTAATAATGCTTGAGCGAGTTTACGATTATGTACTTGTCCCTCTTCAGGTAGCCAAAGTGCGCCTAAAACTGATTCCCCTAAACCAGATTGACGCTTGTTAGACTCTGCTCGATTGATATATTTAGGATGTTGCGATAAAGCTAGGCGATCGCCTTCTGATGAACTAGATAAAATTGGCGCAACTATGCCGCAGCACCAATAACCGCAGTCTTGTCCAGACAATCGCATCAGATTAGCAATCCATTGTGGATACATTTCTCGACTGCGAATCCCAAACTCTAATAGCGCCCCTTCAAGGCGTTCTGCTTCGGGTGCAAGCATTCCTGCCGCTGCCCATGTTGCGCCATGACCGCAAATATCACGTTCAACGACAGTGACACTTGCCCCTTTTTGCGAAAGAGCGATCGCTGTCGCCAAACCGATAATGCCACCACCTATCACCAAAACATCAGTCATTCCACTTCATCCAATTTGGTTTGAATAATTGTGCCGTACTTAGCGCGGCACAATTATCAATTATTAATTTCACAACGAGTTGCTACTACAGCATAAAATGGATCGCTGCTAGCCATACCCAGCATTGACAAAAAAGGAGAACTCGGTGTTATATTCGCCACCAACTCAGGCTGAGTAAACCCTTTGGGAACGGAGGCAAAATATTTAAATACTAACTTAGTGCGATCGCTCTCTGAACCATCGCGCCATCCTTGAATCGCTTTTTGATAAAACATTCGATTGGAGAAGCTAATAATTGCGATTCCACCAACTTTGAGAATGCGATGAATCTCTGCAAATATGGCTTCTGGATATTGCAAATATTGGACTGAGACTGTATTCAATACTGCATCAAAAGATTGATCCTCAAAAGGTAATAGTTGCTGCTGATTCAGGTTTTGGACAAAGTAATGATCTAAGCGGGGATTTTTTGCTAGCTCTTCTGCATTCAGTCCATGTCCTTCGACATGAGCAAATTCTATTTCTTTAGGTAGATGCGATACCCAACTGCTCATCAGGTCAAGGATGCGTGTATTGGGCTGTAAACGTTGACGATAAAGATTAGTTAATTGCTCAATGAAGCGATCGTCTACATGGTTGACAAAGCGCGGATAGTCATAAAACTGAGCATCATCAGCGTTATCCAGCTTTGTGCGTTGTTCAGAAGCAAGTTGCATATTTTTTAAGTAAAGATATATCTCATCTTAATGATAGCTACTTAATAACCTGAGCAGTTTTGGCAGCGTCAGCAATATTTTATCTGACCCAAACATCAGCAAACTTAAAAAGTTTCACTTTGAATGGACTGACTCGCGCAAGTAACTTTCAGGATTAGGGCTAATGATATTCGCGATGATCGCGCTTGTTATAGAAAGCTGGGAAAAGAACCTAATTTAGGTTTGATATAATAGTCATTGCTTGTTTTTACCACCACCCTCTAAACTCATGGCATTGTTCGATATTCAAACCCCTTGGCAACCTACCGCCGATCAACCGAAAGCGATCGCCAAGCTCTTTGACGGATTGCAAAAAGGAATGCATTATCAGACACTTTTGGGCGCGACAGGGACAGGTAAAACCATGACTGTGGCAAATGCGATCGCTCAATATCAAAAGCCCACTTTGGTACTTGCCCATAACAAAACTTTGGCAGCGCAGCTTTGTAATGAGTTACGCGAATTTTTCCCGAATAATGCTGTCGAATATTTCATCAGTTATTACGATTACTATCAGCCTGAAGCTTATATTCCTGTCACGGATACTTATATCGAAAAGACCGCTTCGATTAATGATGAAATTGATATGCTGCGTCACTCAGCAACGCGATCGCTATTTGAGCGCAAAGATGTAATTGTGGTCGCATCAGTAAGCTGTATCTATGGTTTGGGTATTCCTGAACAATATCTTAAAGCTTCAATTCCCTTGGGCGTAGGCGTGGAATATGACCAAAGAGAACTATTGCGATCGCTAACTAATGTGCAATATGAGCGCAATGATATTGGGATGGGTCGTGGTAAATTTCGAGTTAAGGGCGATATTTTAGAAATTGGTCCCGCTTACGAAGATCGCACGATTCGAGTGGAATTTTTTGGCGATCAAATTGAAGCGATTCGCTACGTTGATCCAGTTACTGGCGAGATTTTACAAAGTTTAGAAGCGGTAAATATTTATCCTGCTAGACATTTTGTAACGCCAGAAGATCGGCTAGAAATTGCTTGTGCAGATATTAAAAAAGAGATGGAAGAGCGACTAGAAGAGCTTACTAATGCAGGTAAGTTGCTTGAAGCGCAACGTTTGGAACAGCGCACTCGTTACGATTTGGAGTTATTAAGCGAAGTTGGTTTTTGTAATGGCGTAGAGAACTATTCGCGTCATTTAGCAGGACGAGAGGCTGGGGAATCGCCTGCTTGTTTGGTGGACTATTTTCCTAAAGATGATTGGTTGCTGGTTGTGGATGAATCGCACGTTTCTATTCCACAAATTCGAGGAATGTACAATGGCGATCGCGCTCGTAAAATGACGCTTATCGATCATGGTTTTCGATTGCCGAGTGCAGCTGATAATCGTCCTCTCAAAGCTGAAGAATTTTGGGGAATGGTCAAGCAATGCATTTTTGTATCAGCAACACCTGGAGATTGGGAAATGGAAGTCTCAGAACAAGTCGTCGAACAGATCATCAGACCCACAGGCGTGATCGATCCTGAAATATTTGTGCGTCCTACTGAAGGTCAAGTTGATGATCTTTATCATGAAATTCAGGAACGGATTAAGCGCAAAGAACGGGTGCTAATCACAACGCTCACAAAGCGGATGGCGGAGGATTTGACAACTTATTTTCAAGAGCGGAATCTGGCGGTGCGCTATCTGCATTCAGACATCAAATCGATTGAACGGATTGAAATTCTCCAAGATTTGCGGCGAGGAGTGTTTGATGTATTGATCGGCGTGAACCTTTTGCGCGAAGGTTTAGATTTGCCTGAAGTGTCGCTGGTGGCGATCCTTGATGCGGATAAGGAAGGATTTTTGCGGGCTGAGCGATCGCTAATCCAAACAATCGGCAGGGCGGCGCGAAATATCGCTGGACAGGTGATCATGTATGCAGATCGCATGACTAAAAGTATGGAAAAAGCCATCTCAGAAACAGACCGCCGCCGTACTATTCAAACTAAATATAATGAGGACAATAACATCACGCCGCGCTCAATTGTGAAGTCGATTGAAGGTAATTCGATTTTGGACTTTCTCACCTTATCGCGCCGATTGAATGAACGTCAGCTCGAATATGCGGTTGATCATGCCAAAGAAATCCCTTTAGATGATATTCCGACTTTAATTGGACAACTAGAAGTTCAAATGAAAGAGGCGGCTAAAAAGCAGGAGTTTGAGCAAGCGGCGACCTATCGCGACAAGATTAAATCTTTACGCGATCGCTTACTGGGTAACGCATAAATTTCAGAAGATTAATGTTTTTTGTCAGATATAAAGATGAATAACTTAACCTAAAACTAAAATACTTTCTGATTCACTATCAACAAACTCAGTGATAATCTCAAAATTATTTCTCAAAATATCAACGATTTTAGAAGTCGGGCTATTACCAACGCGAAGATAGATAAACTTGAGAGGATGCCCGTAAAGCAAACTCCGTTGATGAAAGTCTGAATCTTTGGAAACAATCACAAAATTATTTTCCTTAGCGTATTTCCAGATCAAAGCATCATCAGTGTGTATCAAATCTAGAGTCTTAACGTGTTCAGATTTAGGATATAAATCGCCAATCCGATAAACTGTGCGATCTGACAAATTTTCATCTACAAGCAGTTTCATATCGCAGCGACAAATAACCTTTTCCCCCGTTCAGCAGCAAAACTCAGACAAGCTTTAATATCCTGCAACGTAAGCTCAGAAAAGTCTTCCAGAACTTCTGCTTCTGTCATCTCCCCAGCCAGACATTCTAAAATATCGTAAACGGGTAATCCGCATTCCTCTCATGCAAGGCTTACCACTACGCTTTCCAGATTCAATCGTGATGATGTCGTGGTAGTCCATATAGCAACATTTACCATAAACATTTGCTTGCAGTCATTGTAGCAGTTAGTTTTTAAATACTCGAGGCTATGCCAGCCAAATTGCCATATCAGGAAGTTTAAGAAGCGATCGCCTAATCGGTAAAGCGTAAACTTAAAAAATAAGATAATATTTTTAGAGCAATACTTCAGATAGTTTCAAAACCTTGTATCACCGATCATGTATAAGGCTAGTATTTTAGTCTTTATTTAAATTAACGTTAGCGTTTTAGCCAACAGCCAATTAAATCAAATTATTACCCTGCAAGCCTTAGAGCCACGCTAAAAAAATGTCCGAAGTATTGTTAGAGAATATCCATCTAAAATGTAGGTAATGTCTCATGACTGGTACAAAAACTCTTATATTTATTTTTGGATAGGGCGATTAAGGTGTTTGCTAGTAGAGGATAATTGGGCAAGACTGATGACAAAGTATCATGATACAAAGTGAGATGAAACATTAAAAAAATTTAATTTTTTTACCCCGTCTTATATACATCATAGAAAAATAATTTTGAAACTAGGATCAGAGGAAAACGATGGTAGATTTTAAGAAGTTACGTGAATCGAAAACTCAACCTGTCGTAATTGATCCAACCGAAATTTTTCGTAGGCTACCTAAGCCATTTGGGATTAATGATTTATATGTAAGTCAAGCACAAGTTTTGGAGGAATGGTTTAAGCGTCGTAATACTGATAGAGATATTGTAATTAAGCTAAATACGGGAGGAGGAAAAACTCTTGTTGGATTACTAATTGCACAATCTATTCTCAACGAACATCATGAGCCAGTTATATATTTATCTCCAACAGTTCAACTTGTTAAGCAGACTGTTCAAAAAGCTGTGGAGTATAGTATCCCTGCTGTAGCTTATGAAAAAGGCAAAGATCTCCCAGATGAATTTTTAGCGGGGAAAAGTGTTTTAGTTTGCTCGTATGAAGCTCTGTTTAATGCAGCAAGTAAGAAGTTTGGAGTTCGCAGTATAAGCGTTCCTATCTCAATAGGAGCAATTTTATTGGATGATGCTCATGTTGCCTTTTCGAGAGTTCGCGAGTCATTCACGTTGCGTATTGACAGCAAAAAAAGTGCTGATCTGTATAACCACCTAACTAATATTTTTCGTAATGAATTTGTAAACATAGGAAAAATTGGAACGTTTGACGATATTGTAAGCGGAGCAGATCGATCAACAATTTTAGAAGTCCCTTATTGGAGTTGGAAGGATAGATCACCCGAAGTAAGAGATTTCTTGAAGAAAGAAGCAGCAAACTATCCATTTGTCTGGTCATTTCTGAGGGATAACTTTGACTATTGCCATTGTCTCATTGATAAAGATGCGTTTGTCATTACACCAATATTACCTCTAGTTGACTTCATTCCAAGTTTCTCTGAATGTAAACGCCGTATTTTTATGTCTGCAACAATCAGTAATGATAGTGACATCATCCGTACTTTTGATGCAGATATTCAATCAATATCTAAACCAATCACATCAAATTCACTTGCTGGAGTTAGTGAGAGAATGATTCTAGCTCCAGAACTAATGCCATTTAATATTGAAGATATTCCTAAAATGCTCAATAATATGGCAATTTGGGCGGTAGATCAGCATAATGCTGCTACGGTAATTCTTGTACCATCTGAGGTTGCGGCAAAACAATGGATAAGTGTTGCAAATTTTGCAGACACGACTGAGAAGGTTACTGAATATGTAACTATGCTTGTCAAAGGTGAATCGCTTGGTCCTTTTGTGTTTGCAAATCGATATGATGGGATAGATCTGCCTAGCTCAGCTTGTCGATTGTTAATTATGTCGGATTTACCTCGTGGTAGCAGTGAGTATGATCGTTATCGTGCAAATACTTTTGCTGGAGGAATTGAGTTAATTAATTCTGTTGCCCAGCGTATTGAACAAGGGATAGGAAGAGGAGCGCGTGGAGCAGGTGATTACTGTGTAGTGATATTAACTGGAAAAGCTCTTACAGCTTGGCTAGGACGCTCTAGCCATCTTAAATCTTTAACAAAAAGTACTCGCGCCCAATTTGAAATGGGAATCGAAATCAGTAAAAATATTAGTGCCAGAAGTGATATTGGTCAAACTATTCTAAGTTGCTTAAACAGAGATAAGGATTGGGTTGAGTACCATGCAGAGACTCTTGCTGCTTTAACTGAGACTGAAGAAGATGACAAATCTATACTAGCGCAAGCTGCAATTGAACGTAAAGTCTTCCAGCTTTTATGCAATGGTTACTTTGAGAAAGCAATTGCTAAGTTAGAAAAATATTGCAAAGAAGCAACTGAGCAGGAAAAATTAGACCAAAAAAGTAGAGGCTGGCTAAAGCAAATTTCGGCTCGCATAGCCTACTATTGGGATAGAAAGGATTTAGCGCAAAGTCTTCAGCAGTTTGCTTATGCAGACAACAACAATTTATTCCGTCCACCAGTAGTTCCACCTTATACGGCTTTAACAATTCCAAGTAAACAAGCAGAAGCAATTGTGTCGAGACTTATCGAGTATTCTCATCGTAAAAGTTATCTAGCCCAATTTGACGAAATAACTTCACACTTAGTACCAGAAGCATCAGCCAATCAATTTGAGCAAGCTTTAGTAGAGCTTGGATTAACAATTGGTTTTCAGGCAGAAAGACCACAAGAAAGAACCCATGCAAGGGGACCAGATGTCTTATGGCTTGTTTCAAATAATCTTGGTTTGGTTATTGAGGCTAAAAGTCGAAAGAATAAAAGTAACGCTTTAAATAAAGAGCAGCATGGGCAGTTACTTCAAGCAGGAGAGTGGTTTCAGGAGAATTATCCAAATCATAATTTTGTTCGTATTTCAATTCACCCAAATCTTAATGCAACAAGATCGACTGCAACAGGACAATCAAAAGCTCTTACACTTGACAAGTTGAAGCAACTAATTGCGGATGTAAAGCTCTTGCTAACAACTCTTTGTGAATCTGTTTTACCACATGATCAATTGGTTTTTAGGTGTGAGCAACTTTTATTGAATTCTACATTGAAGCCTCAATCTCTTGTAGATAATTATGTTGTGCCTTTTGAGACTGAACAATCTTAGGTTAAATTTTTTATTAACATAGATTAAGGTGAATCATGGAAACCATTAGTATCGAAGTCGAGCCAGATATTGCTAGAGCCTATCAAGAGGCAAACTTGATGGAATGCAAAAAAATACGGATTATTTTCAGTGGTTCGCTTAAACAATCTATGAATAGGCGATCTTTAGAAGAAATTATTCAAGAAATGCAAGCACAAGCACAAGCAAATGGCTTAACCCAAGAAATCTTAAATGAGATCTTGAGCAATGACATCTAAACTGAGATTTGTCATAGATACAAATACATTAGACCTGTTGCGGGGCTTCGCCCTGCGACCCTTGTCGTTGTAGTGGGTTTGATCAACAACTGTTGTAAGATTGAGACTTACGCAAAAATCACTTGAGAGCCTTATCTTACCGTAGGGGAAATTCAATTGCCCCTATATCTTGTTCTTTTGCGTAAGTCCTATAAAAATAAGAAATCAATTTAGATCTCATTAATTAATTGGAGCAAGGCATCAGTTGTCACCTTGCCACTCATATCTGTACCTTCTAGTAAGCTATCTGCAAGATCGCGCTTTTGATAGTGCAGATCGACAATCTTTTCTTCAATTGTTCCCTTTGCGACTAGGCGATAAATTGTCACAGGTCGCTTTTGTCCGATGCGATGGGCGCGATCGCTTGCTTGATCTTCTACAGCAGGATTCCACCAAGGGTCCATGTGGATTACATAATCGGCAGCAGTGAGATTTAGCCCTGTACCACCAGCTTTGAGACTGATTAGGAAGACATCACCTTCACCTGCTTGGAAAGCATCCACTCGTTTTTTGCGATCTTTGGCAGGAGTACTGCCATCGAGATATTGATAGCTAATTTTGTTCATGTCTAGATAATCGCGAATAATATGCAAGTGATCGACAAATTGGCTGAATACCAGCGCTTTATGTTTATTATCGAGTAGTTCATTGACAACTTCGCCGAAAAGCTGAAGTTTGGAACTTGGTAAAGGAATATCAGGTCTGACTAGTTTGGTATTGCAGCAAGCGCGGCGCAATTTCATGATTTCTGCTAGTACTTGCAGATGTTTCTGTCCTGCATTGCTTTCATTGTTGGTTAGTTTCGCGATCGCCTCACGTCTGAGGGCTTCATAAAAGGCGAGTTCTTCTTTGCTGAGTTCCACTTGTAGAGTTACTTCGGTACGCGAAGGTAATTCTTGGAGAACTTGATTTTTGGTACGGCGCAGGATAAAAGGCTGAATTAACTTCTTTAATTGATCGCGGGCAACTTTATCTTGCGATCGCTCAATTGGATTAGCATAATTAATATTAAAGCTATCAAGAGAACCAAGTAGCCCAGGATTGATAAAACGGAATAGATTCCAAAGCTCACCGAGATGGTTTTCGATTGGCGTGCCTGTAGTAATTAGTTTGAAACTGCTTTGGAGATTCATCGCTGCTTGCGATCGCTTGGTGGCTGTATTCTTAATTGCTTGAGCTTCATCAAGAACAACGGTTTGCCATTCAACTTTGGCTAACATTCCCCCAGCTTCTTCTTGTTGTAACAATCCATAGCTGCAAATCACCATATCAAAGGGTTGGAGATTATCTAGTACCTTTTGGCGATCGCCTGAACCAAACACAATCACATTTAGTGTCGGCGCAAATTTGGCAGCTTCACCTATCCAATTCATACAGACTGAAGTTGGCGCGACAATTAGGGTGGCTCCATGAGGGGCGCGGGTCAGCATCAAGGCAAGGGACTGCAAGGTTTTGCCTAAGCCCATGTCATCAGCCAAGCAAGCTCCAACGCCCCAGTGAGCTAGCCGCGCTAACCATTCAAATCCTTCGATTTGATAATCGCGCAGTTCGGCTTGCAAGGTCGATGGCAATTGCGGCACAAAGTTCCGCATTTCTTTAATCTTTTTAACATGAGCTTTCCAATGCTTATCGGCTTTAAGATCATCGATTTCATCAACAAAATCTTCTAAGGATAATGCGGCTAAAGGATGGAATTTTGTGCCTTTGCCATGCTTCTCAGACAGACGACGGAACTCGTCTAAGCGGTTGCGAAACTGCTGAGTTAAAGCGATAAATTGTCCGTCACCAAGGGGAATAAAACGGCTCGGAGTTTTATCGAGAAGTTCTAAGAGATGCTGCATATCGATCACCTGATCGTCGCCCAATCGTAATTCGCCTTCGGTCGCGAACCAATCACGACTTTGATTGATTGACATTCTAAAGTTACCAAAATCAGCACGATGGCTAATTTTCATCTTCTCGCCTTCTGGCCATTCCAAAACAATGCGATCGCCTAGAGCTTGCAGTTCTAGCAATAGCTCTAAACAAAATTCTGGATCATCAATTGTCCATTCATTCTCGTGAGCTTCATAGTTACCAAAGGTCGGACAATCAGCGATCGCGGCATTAGCAAGTACTTTCTCTTCCTTGAGATTGCGAGTCGCTTGCAATCGTTTGCCATCAATTTCGGCTAGCACCGTTGCACCGCCTGTCCCTGGACGATAGTAAGCACCAGCATTAGCAAAAGGACGTGATAATACAGCCACTTTCAGACCATTCCCCGCAGGCAAAATATGTACATGAGGTTTGCTATCCGATGGAACTTCTTCAGCGTTACTAAAGCCACCACCGATATCAGAATGCACAGTGACAATCGAAGATATAGAATGAATCGCCGCGAGAACCTTTTCTTTAGCTTCTATAGGGATCTCTAAACGATTTTTTCTGCCAATAATTTCGGTGATGCGGCGGTGAGAATCGCTAACCTGTGTGACTTTTAGCCGGGTCGGGCTTTCTTTGGTGACCACAAAGTTTTGTTCATCTTTTAACTGTGGTGAAAACTCTAAAAATAGGCGATCGCCTTTCCCTGCCTTGACAAGTAACTCTGGCTCTCCCTTAGCGATATCCACCCGAATTGTCGGTGAATCTTCCCAAAAAACTAATGGATGTCCGATTAAGGCACAGATAGTATCTTCATCAAACTCAAACTGGCTCTGTCCATAATATCCGTGATAAGAATAAGCTTGAATATGCGAACAAACAATCAGGTCTTGCGAAGTCATATAAGGAAATTCATGAATACTTTCCTTTAATCGTTTTATGGCAATATTACGTCCCGCACTCCACACACCTTTAGCATTAATCTTCTGTTCTCTTGGCTGTAATGTACATACACCCTTTGCGAAAGTAACAAACCATACTAAACGCTGTGGTGAACTAGTCCCAGATTTTGCTTGGTCTTGTGGCGCTTTGCTAAGGTTTAATAAAGCATTCAGACTAAGCTCCCAAGTTTCTTGAGGACGAATTAGGTTAATAATGGTCGGAATTTGATTTCCTTGCCGCAACTTTTTGGCGTGTTTCTTATGAATGGAGTTGGGAGCAATATCTCCTAATAGTTCGGCAGTTTCCATTGACAGCCAGTGATATCCAGCATTAACTGATTGTTTGAGCAATGGTTCCAGAATTCTTGATAACTCTATTCTCGCTTTTTCAGGGTTTATCCAATAGAGACAGAGCGAACTGAAAAATGCTTCAAGACAATGATTTTGGGTATGATCATGAATATATTCACCACTGAGTAGATTCTTTTGCGGTATATCACCCAGTTGAAACTTCACCACTTTTTGGAGTCGGCTATAGGTAACTTGCAACCAATGGTTAGTTTGCTTAGCCATAATCGTGGTGTAGCCTTCTGCTTCGCGCATACTTTCCACCGAACCTTCTTGAATCAGCGCCAATATAAAAAACAGTCCTGATTCACCACTAAAAAATACCTGACGCTTACCTGTGACCTTTTTGATTACTTTCAGCGATTGCCGAAATTGCGCGATCGCTAACTCGCGATCGCCTTTGATGAAATGCAGCCATGCCAACAAGCTACCCCCTGCATCCTTGTAGTCGCTGGACAAGCGATCGTAAGCAGACAGAGCCACTTGTAAATCGCCACGCAAGATGCTTTGCTCCATTAAAACCATTAGTAATGAAT
>JAYVVP010000135.1:0-14145 GCA_043786935.1 Pseudanabaena sp.
GCATGACCAAAACCGTGATTGGTAATTGCAGTATATAAAGTGGGCATGAGCTTATTTTAACTATTCGCGAATTCTCGATTCATTTACAGGCTGTTGTAAAACTGGCAAGACTGAACTAATTATGACTTGCTCAGCTTCAGGCAGCATCGTGGTAGTTGCCATCTCTGGAGAAGCATTATGTTCTTCATTACTATCTTGTGATGCCCCGCGCATACTGACAAGATAAATGCTACTCACCGTCAAAATTACGCCAATCCATTGCACTATCGTCAAGTTCTCTCCTAAGAAGAGGCTGCTAAACATAAGCGCAAATACTGGTGTCGAGAAGGTTAAGGCGCTTAGCGTAGTCAAACTACCTGAAGAGGCAAAAAGGAAAAATAATCCATAGGCGATCGCGCTGCCCATAATTGCCATATATGCCATTCCCAACCAACCCCAAGCACTTAAGTCTTGCCATTGATTTTGCTCACTTTGCATTGAAAGTAATAGCAAGGGAAATCCGCCGATAATCATATGCCAACCTGTTGCCATCACAGGATCTGCATAACGCACCACAGGACGAATCAAAATTGTGCCGATCGCCATTGATAACGATGCACCGAGCATAAACCACTCACCAAGAGTAAACACCCCTGCTTGTAAAACCGTCGCAAAATCTCCAGCTAGCAAAGCCGTCATCAATTCTGATGGCAAGCCAATCAGTCCAATCCCAACTACGCCGACAAATAAACCAAACGTAGCGCCAATTCCAATTTTTTCTTTGTATAAAACTGCGGCAAGTACAGCGACAACAAGAGGTTGAGAGTCAATAAGTAATGAGCCAAGTCCTGCATTAGTGCGGACTAAACCTTGCGCTAAAAATCCTTGAAACAAAGTGGCATCAACTAAAGCAAATAAACTAATCCATAGCCATGCTCGCCAACCTTTTGGTTGTTGTCTACCAAAATAAGCTGCACCCAAAATCAGTAATGCTCCTGCGGGTATTAAGCGGACTGCTGCCATGAACATGGGACTTGTCTGGGGCAGTAATGCTTTCATAACTACCATCGCTGTTCCCCAAAGAAAAAATGGCGCAATTATCAAGGGAGACTGACGGGTTAGCCCAAAGGTATTGGCTGGCGTAGATGTCTGCATGTTTTAAAAGTTCGAGTGGAACTGCGAATAGAATTGCAAAGTTTGATTGCGAAGTATTAACAATATTATCTCTATCAAAACCCCGAATTGTGAATCATCGCCAACAAAGCAACTAAACAGAGTCTAAAAAGAGCCTAAGAAATTAGCAAATATGCATAGAAGCATCGCTGCTTAGTCTCCAAACCCTAGGCGATTTTTGAATTGTGTTAGGGAATATTGCAGAAAATTAGAAGTTTGACAAGAGAACTTAAACTTTTGTGAAGTGCTTACAGGGTAAGCCTTACAATAACGCGGCTAAAAAACAAAACCTCATAACCTTTACCAGTCAAGCATTTGGGCGATTTGCCAAAGAATTGGGACAATAAGTATTTATAAAAAACTGCTCAAATCCATATAAATTAACCATTTGGTATATACACAAGTGGTAAGTTGCTATTAGAATGATCAAACAGAAGTCATAGTCAGTGCGGGTTCTGCAAAAAGCGATCGCACATCATTACTTTGACATTTAACTCATACTCACAATCATCTATATATAAAGGGGAAACCTATGAACAAAGGTGAACTAGTTGATGCTATTGCTAAAAAAGCTACTGAGAAAGGTTCGTCAGTAAATAAAAAGACTGCCGACGAAGTTCTCTCAGCTACGCTTGAAGTAATCATCAATACTGTAGCTGGCGGAGACAAAGTAACTTTGGTTGGCTTTGGCTCTTTTGAAGCGAGAGATCGCAAAGCCAGAGAAGGTCGCAACCCTAAGACTGGTGAAAAGATGGAAATCCCTGCCACCAAAGTACCAGCTTTCTCGGCTGGTAAGTCTTTCAAAGAGCAAGTTAGTCCTCCTTCGGACGACTAATCTTTACAATAAACAAGGACAGGCAAAGCCTGTCCTTGTTTATTATTAAAGTTTTTGTTGGAAGGGTAGTAAGAAAATACTCAAAATCACAGATATTTCATTAATAAAGTAATCTCGTTGATCGATTTTGAGAGTGCGATCGCAAAGTTGCATAAACTTCCAATCTGTTCCTGTTGTCACGCACCCATAAACCGCTTGCTCTGCTAAACCTGCTTTTACATTTACGAGTTGAGCAGCGATCATTTCGGCAGCACATTGCCCCAACCCAGCTTTGATATTTTCATTTTTTGCCTCTACTAACATCAGTACAGGCGATCGCACTTCATAAGAATCCTTAATTGCACTGAGAATATAGTCACAGTAGCCTGTTAAACCATGAACGGGATCGATATTAAATTCCGTTCCAGAAAAAAATCCAATTTCAAAATTTAGTTGACGACGTACTTCCAGCAACACAGGAGCAATTATCATTTCTGATCTTGCTTTTTCAGTGTTGAGCGCTGTTGCTAGCGCCAGATTTTCATCTAGTGATGTCGTTAAATAGTCACTAGCTTTAGTCGGTAACATTTTGAGGAAAAGGCTTTTGGGTTCTTCTACAACTAGCCCAAAAACTTCTCGAACGCGGGATAAGTTGAAGTCGCTATAAGCCATAAGATATTCAAGTCCGCCAAACTAATGAATAACCCCGCCACAAGGGGACGGGGTATCAAATTCTTATTTATTAGAATGTACTTACGCCGCAGAGCGGCGGAGTATAGATACAAAAGAGAGTGTCGCTTGCGCCACTTTTTAAGTTAATGCGGCTGCGCCACCAACTACTTCTAAGATTTCATTGGTAATTGCAGCTTGACGTGCTTTGTTGTATTGCAAGGTAAGGCTTTTGAGCAAGTCACCTGCATTTTCAGTAGCGTTATTCATTGCTGTCATCCGAGCTGCTAGTTCACTAGCTACTGATTCTTGCAAAGAACGGAGAATTTGATTGCTGAGGTAGAGAGGTAACAAAGCATCAAGAATTTGTTCAGGATTCTGCTCAAAAATTAATTCTTTTGGCAACTCTTTGATTGTGATTTCACGTTTTTCACGTTCCATCTGTAGCTTGCCGCTGCGAGTAATCAGACGGAAAATTTCGTCGTCTTGAGGCTCTAAACCTTGTGGTTCTAGAGGTAGCAAAGTTTGGATGACAGGGCGAGAGCTAATTAATGACACAAAACGAGTGTAGATCAACTCAACGCGATCAATTACGCCGCCCAAAAATGCTGAGGTGATTTCATCACCGATCGCATTAGCTTCAGAAGCACTAGGAATCTGGTTGACATTAGTAAACTTAGCGGCAATCGGTTGATCGCGACGGGTAAAGTACTGAGTAGCTTTACGACCAACTAAAATAAAGGTGTAGTTAATACCTTGTTCTTTTAATTCTTTAGCGCGAGCTTCAGCACGACGGATAATTGTTGAATTGTAGCCACCACAAAGACCGCGATCGCCTGAAATTACCAGAAGACCGACAGTTTTTACAGGACGCTTGTCGAGTAAAGGCAGACTGACATCTTCAAAAACGATGCGCTGCTGGAGACGATATAAGACTTGAGCTAGGCGATCGGCAAACGGACGAGTTGCCATAACTTGTTGCTGAGCGCGTCTGACCTTTGCGGCGGCGACAAGACGCATTGCTTCAGTGATCTTACGAGTATTCTTAACAGTGCCGATGCGATCGCGGATTGATTTGAGGTTAGCCATGAAACTAAATTGCTACTTGCTATGGGAATACAATCGAAAATTTGGGATATTACAGAAGACACTAAAGTATCTTAAGTATCTTAGTAAAAAACTGCGCCTTCAAACCGCAAAATAAACCGCAATATTATGACCGTCACTTCATTTTCTCTTGCTTCTACCGATTTGTCTTCTAATCAAGCCTCTGATCAAACCTCTGACGATGTTTTTGAAATCGCGGGGCGAAAGTTTCGATCGCGCTTGATGACTGGCTCAGGGAAATATGCCAACTTCGATCTGATGCGTCAGGCGATCGCGGCTAGTGGTTGCGAAATTGTGACTGTGGCAGTGCGGCGCGTCCAAACTAATGCGACTGGACATGAGGGATTAGGTGAAGCGATTGACTGGAGCAAATATTGGCTTTTGCCCAATACCGCAGGTTGTCAAACTGCCGATGAAGCTGTGCGCGTCGCCAGATTGGGACGGGAGATGGCGAAAATTTTGGGGCAAGAAGATAATAATTTTGTCAAACTCGAAGTGATTCCCGATCTTAAATATTTACTGCCCGATCCGCTTGCACTTGCAAAGCTGCTGAACAATTAGTTAAAGAAGGTTTTGCCGTACTTCCTTATATAAATGCTGATCCACGCTTAGCTAAAACTCTTGAAGAAATTGGCTGTGTGACCGTGATGCCTCTCGGCTCACCAATTGGCTCTGGTCAAGGTATTAATAATGCGGCGAACATTGCAATTATTATCGAAGAGTCAAACATCCCTGTAGTGGTTGACGCAGGGATTGGTGTTCCTAGCGAAGCGGCGGCGGCGATGGAGATGGGTGCAGCGGCTTTGTTGATTAATACCGCGATCGCTTGTGCGCGCAACCCTATTGCGATGGGACGCGCGATGGGCATGGCAACTGAGGCAGGACGTACTGCTTATTTATCGGGTCGAATTCCTGTAAAGACTTATGCAAGTGCCAGTTCTCCCTTAACAGGACTCGTGAGCTAACGACTAGGGTTTTCGCATTCATTACAGATGAACTAATTTTTGGGATGAACTAATTTTTTGAGTTTTGTAAATATCCTTTGCGATCGCCGCTTTACAATTTGCCAATAATTTAAGTCTTGAATATCACTTAAATACAGTTGTTTATGATCAAAAAACTCGTTTAACTCTTCCAAAATTATTTGTAAGCGCCAAATAATATTCTCAGAACGATATTCTTCTAATACTTTTGGCAATAAAGATAATTTCTTATCACTATTTATTGCCCTGAGAATGCGCTGCAAGTCAAACCCTTTCGAGTATCCAGCAATTTTATAGCAGTTAAAAGCAGGATCTAAATAGTCAGATAGACCATTATTTACACTCGAAAAAACTTGACATCCGCAAGCTAGAGCTTCCATTGGCTGTAGTCCAAATCCTTCGCTAACTCCCTGAACTGCCCAATATTCTGCTGAATCATATAGATAGACTTGGGCGCGATTAAATAATGTTTCTAAATCTTCTACATAGCTGTCAACAACACGCACATGACAGCGTTCTTGCAAAGCAGGAATTAATTGATTCATTAAATAATTAGAAGACTTTCTTGCCTGTACTAATACATCAATATCGCGATCGCGCTTATAATCCTGAAATTTATCAGAAATCTCGTTGGGTAAATAATAAAGTAACGAGTGTGGCGATCGCTGTCCCCAATAACCGAGTGTATTGCGACTAACCGTAATAATTGGCACATTAGCTGGTAAATCAAAGCCATAGCCCGCACTATGAGCATGATAAATCGCATTTAGAGACTTCAGCTTTGGCGCTAGCTTAGCTACATCAAAGCCCCAACACATCACAAAGATCGCATCGTTTAAGGCGGACGAGGTATTGTTAGCTCTCAATAAATCATCTAGCCATAAATGATCTTTCTCACGTTGGCGATAGGTGACGACTTCAGCAGGACAAACTTGTTGTGCTAGTTTTAGGGCTTTTAGCTCTGCCCACAATCCCCCACAAGCAAACTTATCAGTGGTTCCTGGCAATAAAAAGTACAGTTTTCTCATAGTGGTCGCTAATTACACCCCGTTGACCTGTGGGAAATCCCAAATTTTTTGTTTGATCTCAATATGCTGCATCGCGATCGCTTGTAAATTTTACATTTTAGACTTACTAGGGATTGCTGATTAAATTATTTATAGAAAATCGATTTTAACAATGAAATTTTGGTAATCGCTAGCATAGTTAAGGCATATGGTTAAAGCATTAGCGCCGCCCTGACTTTCTATGTTGTTTGTTATATTTGCAACTCTTGCAATAGTTTTGGACATGCGGTAGTTTATGATTCTTAAGAATTGGGTTCTAAACTTAATCTAAATTTAATATTTTGAGTCCCCTTGCCTATTATTCTGTTCAGCAGCTTTAGCAAATTTACAGCAAATTTAAGGGAAGCAATCCATCAATGAAAATGAGCATCCGCAAGACCTTTCAAGACTTTATTTATCAAAGTTTTGGTTATTTGCTTCCCATTGTGATTTTGACTCCAAGTTTAGCGATCGCTGCACCAGTGATCGCCCAAAGCTCCCAAAATATTTCCCAAAATATTATTTATATAAATCCTCAAACAGGTAGCGATCGCCCTGATCAAGGCAGCAATATCGCACCTTTTAAAACAATTACCTATGCAATTAGTCATCTACGCTCTGAACAACCCACGATTATTCAGTTAGCAAATGGAACTTATAGTAGTTCTACAGGTGAGCAGTTTCCGATTAAGTTACGCCCAAATATAACTCTGCGGGGGGATGAAGCCACTAAAGGGAAAGGAATTGCAATTTTAGGTGGGGGAACTCTATTAACTGGATCGAGATTTACGCAAAACGTGGCGATCACCCTCTCAGATCGGGCGGAACTGCGCGGCGTGACCGTAACCAATCCAAATCCTAAAGGTTATGGATTATGGATTGAGAATGCTAGTCCTGCGATCGCTAATAATACTTTGATCGATAATCAGCAAGATGGCGCTTTAATCACGGGTAAATCAACAGCGATCGTCTCATCCAATCAATTCTTTCGTAATGGAACTAGTGGCTTAGCGATCGAGGGTGCTGCTAGTCCTGATATTCGCGGCAATTTATTTCAGCAAACTACTTTTGGGATGAGTGTTCGTCAATCAGCAGAACCGCAAATCACTGAAAATACTTTTACGCAAAATCAGAATGGAATCTTAATTCAAGCTAATGCAAAACCAGTTTTACGTGGCAATGCGATCGTTGACAATCGTGATTATGGATTAACAATTTCTGATACTGCCAGTCCAGATTTGGGCAAAGTCAATGATGATGGCAATAATACTTTTAAGGGAAATGGCACATTTGATTTGCAGAATGTCAGCCGTAATGCGGTTGCCTCAATCGGGAATCAATTGGATATTAAAAGAGTGAAAGGTAATTTGCAATTGTTGAATGTGCGATCTCCATCCAATTTGTTTGCTAATCCTGTTCTTGCAAATACTGCAAAGCCGAATGTTGCTGCATCAAGCAATGTACCGCCAAATAATACTTTGCCAAATAATATCTTGTCAAAAGGCGATCGCTTCGCAAATATCAATCAACAACTTGCCCAAAGCATCGCCGACAATCAGCCCATCAATTTTGTACCCAATCTTGATCCGCCACCCGCATTGATTACATCCACGTCTTTAAATCAGAGCAATAACTTTAATCAAGGCAATCAAGAAAACAATCCTTTTTGGTCAGAGTCAGTTAGTTCAATAATTGTGAGAATTACTCCCAAAAACCTAAATTCTCCTGTTCCCAATAATCTCGAAATTACTCGCGATTTACGCCCTATTAGAGCATTGCCTCCCAGTGGTGAACCAGTCAATCAACCAATTCAAATTGCGCCACTATCTAAGACTAGCCTGACTCCACAAGTTCAACCGCGTTATCGTGTGGTTGTGCCTGTTTCTTCTCCAAATCAGGTTTCTCAAGTACGTCAAATTGTGCCAAATTCCTTTGCTTCTCAACTCAATGGCTATTTAGTTGTTCAGATTGGTGCTTATAGCGATCGCCGTATTGCTGAGATACAAGTGTCACGTCTTGCCCAACAAGGTCTGTCTGCAAGAATTGAAGCAATTAGACCCTAACTTGTTTTTTTACTTTCTTTTCTCCTGCCTGCCAACGCTATTATTTCCTCCCTGCACCTGTCTCGTAATTATTTTTTCCTTCCACTATGAGCAGAATGCGGATTTAATGATACCTTATTAATTTTCTCAATAGATTTTGAAGATTTCCTAAAAATTGAGTTAGATTAGAATTAGTAAGGAAAGGGGCATTTTATTTGTGAAGAAATTAATCAATATTCAAGATATTTTTCAGAAACTTAATAAAAAAATCTGGCAGCGATCGCTCGTTTCATGTTCAGCGATCGCTATTTTAGGTGCATCGGTCACATTACCTGTTTTAGTTAATAATCAAGCCGCGATCGCTCAGCAAACCTCCCAAAAACAGATAAATCAAGAGCGATCGCAACCTTTACAAGCAATGCAGGTAGGCGATCTTAACTTCCCTTTTTGGATATGGGTGATCGGCGGCGTTGTCGTCATGTTTATCTTTTTGCCGCAACTAGGTTGGATATTAGGACTAATCGTAGTTGGTGAACGCGAAGTTGGGATCGTTGTTAAGAAGTTTTCATTGCGTGGCGATTTACCTACTGGACAATTAGTCGCCCTAAATGGTGAAGCTGGCTATCAAGCAGACACGCTCTCCCCTGGTTGGCATTTTAGTTATTTCCCTTGGCAATATGGTATTCGCAAAGAATCGGTAATTGTAATTCCTCAAGGCGAAATTGGATTGATTATTGCGAACGATGGCAAATCGATTCCCCCTGATCGCATTCTTGGTAAGACTGTGCCGTGCGACAACTTTCAGAATGCGCGCGAGTTTCTCTTGGGTGGGGGCGAAAAAGGACGACAATTAGGGCTGATGACCGCAGGGACTTATAGAATCAATACTGCTCTATTTACGATTGTTACTTCTACAAATGCGGCTCAAAATGGAATGTCTCCTGCTGAATTAAAACTTTATTCAGTAGCGACTGAAAAGGTGGGCATTGTCACGGCCTTGGATGGAATTCCTATTGAAGCAGGAGCGATCGCAGGGGCAATTATTCCCGAACATGACAACTTCCAAAATGCTCAGTTATTTATTAATGGTGGCGGTCGTCGTGGCTTACAAGAGCAGGTTATTTTGTCAGGCTCGTGGAATATCAATCCTTGGTTTGCTCAAGTTGAACAAGTAAAAATGACCGAGATTCCAATTGGGTATGTCGGTGTCGTTATCTCCTTTGTAGGCGGTTCTCAAGATGATGTCAGTGGTGCTCTGTTTACACATGGGCATCTAGTAAATGTCGGTGATAAAGGCGTATGGATTGAGCCACTTTATCCAGGTAAACATCCATTAAACACGCATATTATGAAAGTGGAACTGGTTCCTACCACTAATATTGTGCTGAATTTTAGCGATCGCACCGAAGAGCATGGCTACGATGCCAAACTCAGAGCTTTGAATGTGCGCTCCATTGATGGTTTTGCTTTCAATTTAGAAATAGCCCAAATCATCCATGTGGGTTCACTTGATGCGCCTAGAGTCATTTCGCGAGTTGGCTCTATGCAAAATCTTGTGGATCATGTACTTCGCCCGACTGTCGGTAATTATTTTCGCAACTCGGCTCAGGCTTATACTGTGTTGGATTTCTTAATTGCTCGTAGCGATCGCCAAGCTGAAGCCGCCGATTTTATTCGCTCAGCAATGCAAGCTTATGATGTCCAAGCAGTCGATACTTTGCTTGGTCAAATTGAACCGCCTGAAACCCTGATGCAGACTCTCACTGATCGCAAAATTGCGGAAGAGCAACGTAAAACTTACGAAGTACAGCGTGTTTCTCAAACTCAACGCCAAGAACTAGTCCGCGAGACTTCGCTGGCTGATATCCAAAGAGAAGTAGTCACAGCCGAGCAAGGCGTGCGAATTGCCGAATTGCAAGCCCATGCCAAAGTTAAAGAAGCAAGCGGAGAAGCAGAAGCAATCAGGGTTACTGGTGAAGCCAAAGCCGATGCCTATCGCGCAGGTGTCGATGCCCTCGGTGGTAACTCCTATGTGGCTCTACAACTAATGCAAACGATCGGCGATCGCAATGTGCGAGTTGTGCCAGATGTGGCTGTAAATGGTGGCGATCATAGTGGTGGTTTGCTAGATGGAGTGTTGGGAATGTTGCTCTGGAATCAAAACAAAGAAGCCAAAGAAGCCAAAGTCGATAGCCTAACTAAGCTTTAGCCTAACTAAGCTTTCATAAGCTCAAAAAGCAAATGCAGCCCTTCAAGCGGTACTTGCTTTTTGGTTTTATGTCTTAACCGCCTTGTCGGTTGCTATAATTGCGAAATGTTCAAATTTTTATTTTTTAAATAGTTTAGGTAGTTATTGAACGTGCCTAAGGTCGGCATCATATATAACGATGCAAAACCCGTAGCAGAGAGCTTAGCGCTGGAAATAAAGTTATGGCTAGCAAAGCGTAACATCCAGACCATTCTAGCAACGGGAAATGGCGGTATTTTGGGCTATGGAGAACCAGATGCTCCTGTTTGTCATACGCTAATTGAGAGCCTAGTGCCATTGGGCTTTGATCGTGACATTATGTTTGTCGTGTCTCTCGGTGGAGATGGGACGGTACTCTCAGCCTGTCGTCAAATCGCCCCACTTGCTTTGCCGATGCTGAACGTTAACACTGGGCATATGGGTTTTTTAACCGAGACTTACCTAACTGATTGGGAAGACGCGATCGCTCAAGTTGTCGAAGGCAAATATGTCGTTGAGCAGCGCTCAATGATGAGGGTGCGAGTATACGACAGTCATGGTTTGCTATGGGAAGCCCTATCATTAAACGAAATGGTATTGCATCGCGAACCATTGACTAGTATGTGTCATTTTGAAGTGCAGATTGGTAATCATTCGCCCGTTGATATTGCGGCAGACGGAGTGATAATTTCTACGCCTACAGGCTCGACTGCTTATGCTCTTTCCGCAGGTGGTCCCGTAATTGAACCAGGTATTCCTGTATTTCAACTTATACCCATTTGCGCTCATTCGATGGCTTCACGAGCCTTAGTATTTGCGAATACCGAAAAGACGATCGTCACACCTGCTAATCATCACCGTTTAGTATTAGTTGTTGATGGTAATGCAGGATGTTATATCTATCCTGATTATCGTGTTGAAGTGGAGCGATCGCAATATCCTGCAAGGTTTATCCGTTTACAAAAAAGTGAATTTTTTAATGTTTTGCGCGAAAAGCTGGGCTGGGGGCTACCACATATTTCTAAGCCAACTTTAAGCGAATTTTCTAAAAAGCCAAAAACTTAGAAGTGCATAAAGTATCGCTCTACTTTTTGGGTTTTTAACGATAAACTCAAATCATATACTTAAGGCATACAAAAGGTCGCTATGAGCCAAGGTCTCAATTTTGCAAACCAAGATTTGCGCGATCGCTCCTTTAAAGGTAAAAATTTAGTCGGTGCTGACTTTAGCGGTGCTGACATACGCGGATGTAACTTTTGCCGCTCTCAACTCAAATCAGCTAATTTTGCTAATGTCATAACTGGTAAAAGCCAGCGCCAGAATCTAGTCGTCAGTATTTTCTCGTTTGTAATGGCTCTCATGTTCGCAGGGACTACGATGATCGCGACAGTTTTGCTGATCACCTTTACGATCGCTTTCATTTTTGGTATAGAAACTGTCAACCGAGAAATAATCTATTGGGCGGCTATTGCCGCGATCGTAGTATTTGCAATTTGCTTTGCAATCAGCTTTACAGGAGGTTTTGAGATCGCTGGTTCAAAAGGAACTTTTGTTGCTATTCCTGTCTGCTTAGTCATCGCATTTGCCGCAGGATTCTTTGGCTCGTCATTTACTAAAATACTAGTTACAGGTGCTTTTAAAGCGATCGCTAGTTCACTTAAATTTAATAGTTTTACGGCTTTACTGACATTTTTAGCGATCGAGCCATTACAAATTTTTGGCAGTCTCTATTTATTTCGTCTGGTAATTAATGTATCGAAAACAAACATAGGTACAAAATTTCAGTATGCAGACCTCACAAAAGCCTCATTTCACAATGCGACATTAGTTAATTGTGATTTTTCTAATGCAATTATGAATGATGTCAATTTACAACCAGCCCAAATGCTACGTTGCAAATTATAAAAACTAAAAAGAATAAGAGGTTCTTTATGACTCTACTTCTTTCTAAACTGCCGCAATAGGCGATTAGGATTTCTCGAAATCAACGTTTTCATAGATAAGTGATAGCGGAAGATTAAGATCTATACTAGTCAGGCGAACTTCAGGATCGTTAACGATTAAATCTGAACTATTAATTGTTAGATATTCCCAAACTTCTGTACGATTTCTACGACGATAGAACTCAATACTCGGCGAATCTGAATTGATGAGCATATATTCTTGCAATGAGTCGATTTTTAGATAGTTGCGTAACTTAACCCCGCGATCGCGACCTTCTGTAGAGGAAGATAAGACTTCAGCAATTAAACAAGGATATTTTAAAAACTCTTTAGCATAGCGATCACGAGAATCGCAGCTAACAACCATATCAGGAAAGTAATAAACATTACTCGGAACAGTCATGAGTTTTGCATCACCACCAAGGATACGACAACCTTTACCGCGTAAATGATTTCGGATCAGTACAATTAAATTAAGAGCAATTTCATTATTCTCAAGCTTCCCTCCTGTCACCTCGATAACCTTTCCATACTCATACTCATATCGACCTTCTTGTGTTACTTCCCACTCTAGATATTCTGTAGATGATAGGCTAGGCGATGAAATAGTAGCAATCATACATTTTGCCCACAATTTTTATATTGATTATAATTATAAATAATGCTTATTGATCGCTGTTTGATTTGGGAAATAGTCAATCAAATTTATGGTTGATGAGGGGCGATCGCTATTTAAAGTTGAGAGAATAGGAGATCAGATTTTACAGATATTGAAGGGCGATCATTTTATTCTTGCAATAATTTGAAAAAAGTCTCTTTGTCAACATCAATATCTTGAATCATTCCCATCAAAGTACCTTGTTTGATATCTTTTCCAGAATGAATTGGAATAACAACTCTTTTTCCCTGAATATTTTTGTAAATAGCATGACTTCCCTTTTGGCGATCAAAATAAAACCCCAACTTTTCGATAACTCTTATAAACTCCCTAGCCTTAACACTGGGAAAGCTGCTCATACTAAAATACTCAGAGGTTTGACAATTAAATTTTCTCTAGGGATAGGCTGACTATCAGCCATTAAACTTTCAATATATAGCTCGATAGCTTCCGTAATATTAGTAATCGCTTCTTCAAAAGTATCCCCCTGAGAATGACAACCTCTGAGAATAGGACAAAAAGCGTGATAACCTCCATCTTCTTCTTTTTCTAGAAGCACTGTATAGTTATATTCTTTTTTAGTGTTTTTCATATATTCTTTAATTTTTTAAGATATCAATCTTTATATTTTATCAATTTGATCATAATTGATTTTTGCTGAGTTAGGCGATCACTGTTTGATATGGGGAATAGGCGATCAGGGTTTTGGGTGTTGAGGGATAATCGCTGTTTGGGATATTAAAGAATGAGGTGATCAGTAGTTGTCTTTGTGAAATCAAGCTTTGAGATGTGGTTATAGGCGATCGCTTCTCACTCACTATTTGCTAATCTTTCTTCCCATTCCTATCGCCTTTTGTCGATTAGATTTTTTTGGAATGACAAAACCAATTATAGAGATAGAAGCATAATCGATATCATCAGCCATTCTAGAGATTAAGAACTTCATATTTTTGATATAGTTCTTCATCCATAACTCAGATAGTTTCGCTCTAGCTTCTTCATTCACATAAACAGTTTTATTTTGGTCGATCATGATCATGGCTATATCACCAGAATTCTCTGTGACTACAAATACAAAGCTTTCGCAGTCATCTTTTAATCCTTCGTACCACTCATCAACATGTTTCTCTAATTTGGACTTGTATAGCGAAAGTTCCATATCGCCATCTTTTAATAGGGCTTTTCGCAGGGCATTAGCTATTTCTCTGACTCTTGTGGACATATTGTTATCGGTGTCGTTTAGTTTCGATGTTAAGGGTTGAAATGTTGGCTGTCAAACATAGCATCAATTAAATATCAACTTGTTTCAGGAACTTATGTCGGTGGATAAGGATACGTCCATCCTATAATTTTTAATTGAAGCGTAAAACGCTGTAGTGAAATTTTTCTAGTGAAGTTTTAGCCTATGTCTAGTCGCGTCAAAGCACTTATTTATTACATTACGGCGCGGTTGTTACTTGCCCCACTGATGTTATGGGCGATCGCGTCGGTTGTATTTCTATTG
>JAYVVP010000136.1:0-14113 GCA_043786935.1 Pseudanabaena sp.
GACGGTAAATCATCTTTATCCAATGGTGTCTCTTTGACGACTAGCGCGATCGCTTGTTTATAGGATTTAGCGATCGCTTCTTCTAGATATGGCTTGAGGCTAGGATTTTCGTTAACAAGTTCGAGGATCTCATCGCGTTGTAAATCAATAGTGATTCTCCAACTTTTACCTCGCAAATGTCGTTGATATTCCCACTTGAGCAAATGCCCGATTAAAACACCAAAACGATTTCGTAATTCCTGTTTTTGTTGTTTACCCAAAGATGATATTTCCTCTGCAAGATTTTCTATATCTAAGTCTTGTAACTTGCCGAGTCGAAGTAACTGAGCTTGTTCCTGTGTCCATGCGTAGAAATCTTGCTCATATTGATCTTTAGCTTGTCTAGTTGATGGATAAACATCATTTAACTTACTTATATCCAGCATTTTCTTTCTCCCATTCAGGATACGCGGTGCTTTGCTCTGCATATCTAAACACTATAGCGTTTTTGATTTTGTAGTAGATAAGATCAGAAATGCTAAACTTTGCCGAAGCGCCGATCGCGTTCTTGATAATCAATTAGGGCGCGATGAAATTCACTACGATTAAAATCTGGCCAAAGTGTATGCGTGAAATACATCTCTGTATATGCCATTTGCCAGAGCAAAAAATTGCTCAATCTCCTTTCCCCGCTAGTCCGAATTAATAAATCAGGATTATGAGTTCCTGCGGTATAAAGATGTTGTTCAAATAAGTTTTCATCAATATCTTCAGGCTTGACTGCTCCTGACTGAGTTGCCTCGGCAATCTGACGGCAAACTTTAACGATCTCGCGGCGACTGCCATAGTTGATCGCAACTGTGAAATGAATAGCCTGATTATTAGCTGTGGCAATCTGCGATCGCTGAATTTCGGATCGTAAAGAATTTGATAGCGAATCAAGATCGCCCACAAAGGAGATTCGCACTCCTTCGCGACACATTTCTTCTAGTTCGCGGCGCAACATCCGCTCAAATAAAACCATTAAAAAATCGACTTCTTGAGCGGGGCGACTCCAATTTTCGGTCGAAAAAGCATAGACAGTTAGCGCAGCAATTCCCCAGTCCTTACAACAGCGCAGTAAGTCCTTGAGCGCATCTACACCCTGTCGATGCCCAGCTATTCTTGGCATTCCCTTCTGTTTTGCCCAACGACCATTACCATCCATAATTACGGCAACGTGTTTGGGCAGAAGCTGGCGATCTAAATCCGTTGGCAAAATTTGCAGTAGCTTAGCAGTCATTTCTTTTCTGACGATTTTCGATTTACCATGTTTCTGAAATCCAATCTTGACCAGAGCCAATTAAATCTCGGTACTTTTCTTCCTAAAGGAATCGGACGATAGTTCCCCAGTTTAGTTTCTAAGATTTCTCGCAATCGACTACTGGTGACAGGACGATCTAATATGCCATTTTCTGCGATCGCGATCGAACCTGTTTCTTCAGAAACCACGATACAAAAACAATCTCTAACTCGATCTGTAATGCCCATTGCGGCACGATGACGTGTCCCAATTTCTCGCGAAGCCGCGCGTTCAGAAATTGGCAAAATCACACCAGCTGCCAAAATCCGATCTTCGCGAATCAGGATTGCTCCATCATGCAAAAGCGTTGAAGTTTGAAAGATTGTATGTAGCAATTCTTTGGATAATACCGCATTTAACTTTACCCCTGGCACTGAAAAATCACGATCATCAATCGGTTCACCAGTTTCAATAATCATCAGCGCACCTGTTCGATTTTGCGATAGCTCAATCACCGCCTCAATAATTTCTTCACTTACAGAATCAGTTTCGACTTTTTGCGATCGCCGATTAGTTGTGGTTTGAATTAGAGAAAGCAAATCTCCACGTCCCAGTCGTTCCAGAAATTTCCGAAGTTCTGGCTGCAAAATTACTGCCATCGCTACAGCAGCGCCAATCAATAATTTGTCAAGAATAAAATTTAGTAAGCGCAAACCTAGGCGATCGCTAATCACACTAGCAATCAGCAAAAGAACAATCCCACGCACCATTAACAAATTGCGGCGATCATTGCTGAAAGACAGCATAAGGTAAATCAATCCCAATACGGCAAGGATATCGATCGCCCTCATGATGAATGCAATTGAGTTGATATTGGTAAACCACTGCATTCATCGCCCTCTCATTCGCAACTTAAAAAGTACAACTATTTGCGTAGTCTGTCTGGCAAGCAATCTTGACGCAATAAATCCTCACGAGTTTCCCGTTTGATGATCAGACTAGATGCGCCACCTTCCACAATTACCGCCGCAGGTTTGGGCAATCGATTGTAATTTGAAGCCATGCTGTAATTGTATGCGCCCGTTCCAAATACGACCAAGATATCACTTGGGTTAGTCTCAGGTAACTGAATATCTTTAATCAAAATATCACCCGATTCACAATGCTTACCTGCGATCGTTACCGTTTGCGACAGTGCCGCACTCATCCGATTTGCTACGACTGCGCGATATTGAGACTGATAAGTAATGGGGCGAGGATTGTCTGACATCCCGCCATCAACCGTGATGTAGGTGCGAATATTAGGAACAGTCTTGCTGCCACCGATCGTATAGGCGGTTACACAAGTCGAACCAATCAGCGATCGCCCTGGTTCACAAAGCAATTTTGGTAATGTTAAACCTGCGGAAATAAAGGCTTCAGTCACACCAGCGACAACTGCTTTTACCCAGTCTTCAATACTTGGAGGATCATCAGACTCAACATAGCGAATCCCTAAACCGCCGCCAATATTTAGTTCTGAAAACTTCAAGCCATATTTTTCGCCTGCAAGTTTAAACCATTGCACCATTACACCACCAATATCTTGGTGAGGTTGCAACTCGAAAATCTGTGAGCCAATGTGAGCATGGATACCAATACAGTTGAGTTTTGACTGGGCTACAAAGGCAAATACCGCTTCTATTTCATTGGGATCAAAGCCGAATTTGCTGTCAATATGTCCCGTTTGTATATATTCGTGGGTATGGCATTCGATTCCAGGGGTCAAACGCAGCATGATGCGCGGGTTAGATGTTTGCTCTTGAGCGAGACGATCTAAATTTTTTAACTCATGCCAGTTATCAACCACAATCGTGCAGCCAGATTCGAGCGCGTAGTTAAGTTCTTCAATCGATTTATTATTACCATGAAAATAAATCAAACTTGAGGCAACCCCAGCCCGCAACGCCGTCAAGATTTCACCTGCGGAGACGACATCAATACCTAATCCCTCAGAGCCAACGATCGCGCAGACCGCTAGACAACTCCAAGCTTTAGAAGCATATAAAACCTGTGATGTCCCTTGATAATGCTGATTTAAAGCATCGCGATATTGTTGGCAAGCAGTCCTTAAACTAACTTCATCCAAAATATAAAGCGGCGATCCATATTGCTGCACTAACTCCACTACATCACAACCACCAATCTCAAGGCGATCGCTAGAGTTAATGCTTGCCGTTAAAGGTAAAAGTTGTTGATTTGGGGACACGCTATCTAAGCTTGGAAAAGTATTTTTGGGCAAATTCGCTGAATTTACCGAAGCAGTCTCTTCTTTTAGACTGGATAAAACAGTAGTCATGAAGCACCAATATATTTTTGCAAAATTCTTTAATACTATTATAAAAAATTACTATTATAAAAAAAAGAGGCGATTTTATCTAGATAACGATCAACGATCATTATCTAGATAAAAGATGAGTGCAAATTACTAATCTTTTATCTAATGGGATTTAATAGGATTTAATTATCGATTTTTTCCAAATTTAGCGATCGCTGCAATTCCTCAATTTCATCCTTGTGGGCGCGGACTTTAAGTTTTGCATCTGGTAAAAGTTGCAAGCTAACTTTACGTTCACGAGGGACACCACGCCAATAAAATACACCAGCGATCGGTGATATTGCTATAGACCACAACCAGAGATTTTCTAAATCAGGAATCAAAGTACCTAGTACTATCGCCAAACAAACTAAACCAGTAGCCGCTAATACTGTCATAAATATTGCTAGAAAAAGGCTGGGCTTGACTTGCCCCAGCAAAACTGCAACGTCACGATCTGGATCAATCTCGACTACCTTATAAGTTCTTTGTTTAAAATGATCACGGACTTGCATTAATAGGCGATCATCGGTAAGTTTATCTACAGCGAAGAGAGCTTCTGCTGTGCGATCTCTAATCGAGCCTCGTAGGAAGGAAATTAACCCGAAAAACAACAGGATTGTCAAGAATAGGGTGGAGTATATTGTCGGAATTGTTGCGGGCATTCTGGCTGAGATTTTATGGGTTTGGGATACAATCTTTTAGACAATCATTATAAAATAGCAACTCTAAAAAAATTCTAAAAACTTAAATCTTTGATCAAAATTAATTTTGTGGTTTTCAGTACCTAATGCTCTGAAATATCCCACAACTGGTTTCATAATTTAGAATTATTATAAATGTTTCGTTTGATGTATTCTTTTAATTTTGATATTTTTGATATACGAAGATTAGCAGTTAGACTTGTGGCTTCTAGAACTACTTGGATAAAAATATAACGATGACTGAATATCCTAAAGCTAACTATGTAGGCAGGTATGTCGATGATTCGTTTAAGCTTGCCAAGTTTTTTCGAGTATTACGCAAACGTTGGATTGTGATCGTAGCGGTCTCGGTCACTGTATTCGCGGGAAACACTTATTACACCTTTACGAGAACTCCACAATATCGTTCAAGTGCTTCTCTACTGATCAATAACTCTACGATCGCTGTATCGGATATTCAAGTCCCAGGCTTACCAGGTAGTTCATTAATTAACCTTGGTACTGAAATTGGAATTCTCAGAAGTCGCCCCTTAATTGAGGTTGCCGTTGCCAAGATGCGGCAATCACCCTCAGCTAATTCTTATAAAGATATAGATGCGGGTACGATCATGGCTGGATTGGATATCCGTCCTGAAAAAGATGCGCTGATTTTGCGTCTTACTTACACAGACAGCGATCCGAAACGTGCAAGAGAAGTTCTTACTGCCTTATCACAAACATATGTCGAGTATAGCTTAAGCGATCGCCGCACCAAGTCCAGTACTGCCATTAAGTTTATTCAAGACAAGCTTCTCCAACTCAGACCACAGCTTGATAAATCGGCTCTAGCAGTTACGCAATTCCGTAAAACTTATAACATCGTCGATCCAGAAACTTATGCAGCTTCTGTTTACAAAATGCGTGAGGCTTTAGAAGTTCAGGCTCAAGAGCTACAAATCAAAATCGCTCAAGTTCAGCAGCAGTATAAAGCGCTTAGTCGTCAAGTTGGTAAATCTCCAGATGCAGCGATCGGCGGAGCGATTTTACAACAAGATGTTCCTTATCAGTCCTTGGTTAAACAATTCCAAGAAGTTGAGACTAACTATTTCTTAGAGCGTACTAGATTTCGGGAAGATCATCCTAATGTGCAAGCTCTTAAAGATCGTCGTGATGAACTCTACAGGCTATTAGAAACTCGCGCCCAATCAGTAGTTGGAGTTAGAGGCGGTAATGTCAATATTACTAACGAGCCAAATAGTCCGATCCAACAAACTTTAGCGACTCAGTTATTTGATGCTCAGACAACCCTTGCGGTTAGTCAAGCCCAACTAGAAAGTATTAGGAGTGCACAGTCTGAAGTTTCTAGTGCCTTTTCTAAAATCCCTCAAATTCAGCAGAGATATGTAGAAATCCAGAGGCAACTGGCTCTTGACACCTCAACTTACAACAAGTTAACTGAAAAATTAGAAGAATTAAGGATTACTGAAGCACAAGAGATTTCATCATGGAAGGTTTTGGAGCCGCCCCTGATCCCCACCCGACCATCCTCACCAGATATTGAAAAAAGCTTGATTACAGGAGCTTTTATCGGTTTGGTACTGGGTGTCTTGTCTGCTCTCTTGCTCAATCGGTTAGATCAGCGTATTCGTGAAGTAGAGGAAATTAAGGAACTCATTGATATTCCTTTGCTTGCTTCGATTCCGATGACTGAAGTTGCTTCTTTGAGTGCAAGGGTGGGTCAAGGCATATTGCCAAGTAGCAGTTATTATGCTTTTAAGGAGGCTTTAAGTTCACTCGCATTAAACTTGCGTTACTTAGGTACAGACAATACGATGAAGGTGATTGCCTTCACTTCGTCAGTGCCATCTGAGGGCAAGAGTACGTTGACATACAACCTTGCCATAATTTTATCGGCTCTAGGCTACAAAGTGCTCTTAGTAGATGCTGATATGCGGAAGCCAACAGTTCATAAGTTGACAAAGTTGAGTAATAAAGTGGGGCTGTCTAAGGCTTTAGCGACACTTAGTCCTTGGCAAGATCTGATTCAGGTAGCTGATGATAAAGGTAATTTACATGTTTTGACATCTGGTTCTATTCCACCAAATCCGATGTTATTGCTAGAGTCAGCCAAGATGACAGCGCTCATCCAAGAATGGCGGAAAGAGTATGACTATGTATTGGTCGATACTCCTCCTGTAATTGGCATAACCGACGCTCAATGTTTAACTTCTAAGGTTGATACTTTTATTCTCGTCGCTGCGATCAATCGTTCTACAAGAAGTGGGATTTCACGCGCTTTAGAGGTCTTAACGACAGCAAGAGCTAATGTTTCTGGTTTGTTGATTAATATGGTTGGTTCTTCTGATAGTGAATACCACTATGGATATTATGATCGTTATTATCTTGACTCCGCAGGAACTGAAGAAGAAGAAGAACCTGATCCAACGGTAACAGCAATTGAGAGTTCCAAAATATAAACCCAATGCAGCGCTTTAGATTTTAAAAATCTACGCCGCGTTTGAGGTCTACGCCCTTTTCGGCGTAATGCTTGTGACATACCATTTCTGAGTGAACAGAGGCGAGGTCAAAATAGGCAGGTTGATTAAAACAACGTCCTGTAATGATAATTTCGGTATCGCGGGATTTTTTGAGCAGAGCTTGGCAAATTGGCTCAACGGGTAGCAAATCTAGATCGACAGTTGGATTTAATTCATCAAGGATAATTGTTTTGTAAAGTCCTGAGGCGATCGCGGCTTGAGCAATTTCCCAACCACGTTGAGCTTCGATACAGTCCATCTCTTGTTGCTGTCCACGCCAGACGATCGCATCACGTCCACAGCGCTGATGATCGATGACATGAGGATAGCCACGTTTAAGAGCAGCGATCGCGGCATCTTCGGTATAACCTGCACCGCCTTTGAGCCACTGCATGATGAGGACACGGTGAGATAAATCGCGACTGATGCCTGTACCGATCGCCTTGAGCGATCGCCCCAAAGCGGATGTGCTTTTTCCTTTACCAGCACCCGTATAAATCTCAATTCCAGTCACATCATATTTTTCAGCATGGGCTTCATCGTGCGATCGCATTTCAGAATGGAGATCGGCGATATCGATCAGCGATGGTGGTGCGCCGCGACCTGTGCAAATTACTTCGAGATGGGCTGGTTTGTTTTTTAAATCTTTGACAATGCGATCGGCAGGAATTAATCCTAAATCAAGAACAGGATTAATCTCATCAAGGACAATCACCGAATAAAGTCCTGAAGCCATTGCTCCTTTAGCGATCGCCCAACCTCGTTCAGCTTCTTGACGATCAAATGGGGTAACGTGTTCAGCATCAAAAAACTCAGCCCGCCCTGTCCGTACATGATCAATCAAATGCGGAAATCCTTGTTGTAAAGCTGAGATCGCGGCATCTTCAGCATATTCACGCTCGGAGCCTTTAAGAAATCGCAATAACAAAATGCGCGTACCCACCACAGGCGATGTATCTGACATTCCTAAACCAAGCGATCGCAATACTACGCCCAATGCTGCCTGTGATTTGCCTTTACCTGTTCCGTCATAAATATGGATTTGTCCGATCTCACGTTCGGGACGCACCTGTGCGGTCATGATGCCAATCGCTGCCATGTTTTTATCTAAGCTCTTTCAGTAATTAAGTTGACGATCAAGCTCAAGTCCACGTAGAATCTAAACAGCAGAAAACTTCAAGAAATTCATAATAGTTTCTTGAAGTTTCTGTAAAGCCTAGCGATCAAGACTAGAACTTTTAGTGCTATGAAAAATAATCTATACGGAGGTAAAATTTATCAAACATTGCATATGGGTTAAGTTTTCCTGTGCAACTTCCATACTTTTGCTAAGTGTTGGAATTTTCAGTGGAAAAATAAGTGCCGATTATGTGCCTGACATAATGCGCGGTATTTTAGCTGTTTTAGCTAATAATCAACCTGCTAGTCCTATAAAGAAGAAGGAGATAGACAAAGAAAATTAATATTCAATAAATTGGCAGGTAGGTGATAAGAACATCTACTTGCTTTTTTAGTGTGTATACAAGTTAATCTTTAAGGTAACACATATAAAACGATTGCTAACTCAATTATTAAGATAACACATATAAAACGATTGTCAATAGAGTTCAGCATACTGAGAAATCCCTGCTTCAGCCAGTTCTCGATCTTCCTGAGCAAACTCTTGATAGAGATTAGCAAACTGACTAATATCGACTGTCTCTTGACTAAATCTCGTTTGAAACTTAATAAAAGCAATAAAATCTGCAACTTGCTTTAGTTGTTGATCATTGAATTGGTCTAACTCTTGCTTAAGGGCTTCTTTAGTGATCACTGTCATTGCTAAACACCTTGCAAATTCTCATCACAACTTCTCGCTCAATTATAAAAGAATCTGGTTTTCCGTTGTTGCTAATGCTAAAATCCACCTCTTAGAGCCAATATATTTGTGTCATGAGAAAATTTGCAGCGCGATCGCTGAGGGTAGCTATTTGTTAAAGACAGGATAATCGACTGATTGTATCGAAGTGTTGAGTACGAGAACATCTACCTGTAATGCATAATTATGTAGATATAGTCCCTTGTTACTTAACTGCTGGCAATTTATTTCAAAATTTATGGCAAAAAATTGGGCGATCGCGATCGCTGCATTTTCTTACTTTAGTATTAGCACCGCCGTCTATGCCGATATCAAAATGTCACAGCGTGCAACTGAGTTGGAAATTGATCGCCAAGTAATTGAGAGCAGCCCTGTTTTACAACGTTGGTTAGAAAATCCGCCTGATTTGCTAGAAGATATTTACCACACACCAAGTTTTGAGTCGAAAGTTAGAATTGGGATAACTTCGAGAGATAATTCTATGGGGGTTGAGGCTGGGGTGGAGGATTTATTTGTGGGGCGATCGCCTTTAACTGTGAACGGTAACTATCAAACTGAGTTTAGCGGTCGAGAAAGTGAGCTTCAAGCAAATATTCGTTATTATGTTTTGCCATTAGGTTCTTATGTGAATTTTTCGCCAATTGTGGGCTATCGTCAATTTAATCAATTTGATCGTCCGCAAATTTCAGGTTTAGATGTGGGATTACAGGGAATTCTAGTTTTGTCGCCCCATAGTTCTGATTTGCGGTTGAGTCATACTTTTACTGCCCCAACCAGCAATTTGGAGATGAGTAAGACAACGCTCTCGTCTAGTTATGCGATTACAAAAAATCTGCGATTGGGGACAAAAATCGAATGGCGGCGATCGCCTTTAATTTATGACAGTCGCATAGGGATTTTATTTGAACTAGCGCTTTAAGTTAATTTGGCAACAGGATAATCGGTTAACACTTGTCTTTGCGTAATCAAATCGATCGCAGTTACCAATAACTCGCGGTTGGCGCTAATGCTAAATAAAACTTTGAGCCGATCGCTATCTGGCTGTCCAAGTGGATCGAGCCTAGCGATCGCCTGTGGAACTCCTTCTCCATTATGATCAGATTGCAAAGGCTGAAAAGTCTCTTTTGCTTTTTGACCAAACTGCATGACAATGCGATCGCCATCAAAACTTACTTCCGCCGCACCTGTGGGACGACTTTCGAGTTCCCCAATTGTGAGGGCGATTTCGGTTTGATCGATTTGAGAAGCTCTTAGCAATAGCTCTACAGGTCGGCGTGTGGGATACACCTGACCACGTTGAAATATGGGCTGATATTTCCATTGCTCTCTAGTCCGATCCCAATAACGAATAGCATAAGAATGGAATAGATAATCTTGAACGCTTACGCCTTGACTAAGCATTAAAGCGCCATGTGCGATCGCTTCAAATGGCTTATGACTATATACTTTCCCCATTTTAAAATAGTCTTCTATAAAAGAACGGACCGATGGAATTAGCGTACAACCGCCGACTAAGAGAATATGTTTGATATCACCTTTAAGAATACCTTTGTTAAAAGAACGATTGATTAATTCATCGATTGCTGTTTGCAAAATCCGATAAAATCCTTTGCGTTCGAGTAACTGCTCTAATTGTTTACGGGTATAACTAATCTCTATTGTCGATTGCGTAGCTAGATCAAAAAAGATTTCTGATGCAGTTTCGGCTTCTGAAAGTTTAATTTTAATGCGTTCAATCAAAAATTTAAGAATATTTGGATTAGATACTCCGTGACTTTCCCAACAGTCTTGGATTAACCATTGATCGATATCTTCACCGCCAATCATATATCCTGTTTTAGCGATCGCTTCTGCTTTATGTTCTGTCCATTCGCTACGATTTACCCCGATCTGTTCTCCCCACCTTGATACATTTTCACTTCTAGGTAATCGCACCAGTGAAAGATCCAATGTGCCACCGCCAAAATCGATTACTAGTACTAAAGCGCTGGGCGCGATCGCTTCGTAACCCAAAGCCGCCGCAGTTGGTTCATCAATAATCCGAATCCGAGGCGCTTGCAATGTCGGCAAATTTGGTGCAAATATTTCGGTGCTGCATTCCTCTAACCAACGTAAATATTTTTCGTAAGATTGGACAGGAGCAGTCAAAATTATTTCAGATGGAAAAATTTGCTGCGATCGCATTGCTTTCAATAGTTCGCTCAAAAACTGATTGCCGACCCATTCAGGCGTGACTTTAACTCCATCCAGATTGGGAACATATCTTGTATTGGCAACTAACCGACGCTTAATTTGATTAAATAATCTTGAGTGGGGATAATCTTTGCCTTTATCAATAACAGGCTGACCGATTTCAACAATTTCTGTTTGAGCATTCTGCACATATAACAGTGATGGGACGAGAGCATTTAAAGGTGCGGGACGATTTAGACTCTCAAAATTTAAAGTTTCAGCTTGATTAGTAGCGATATTCCATCGCGCAATCACTGTGTTGCTACTACCAAAATCAATTGCGATCGCATTCATATTTCTATTCTTCTTCAGCAATACCAAGCGATCGCAATTTTGCCAATAACAACTCAACCTGTTTTTGAGCAGCATCAGCCCGTTGTTGTTCGAGATTAGCACGCTGACTTTCTAGATCAGCCTGTTCTTCAGTAGTGAGATAACGCTGTCCCCGTTCGTCAAACCAACTTAAAACTTCACGTCTGAAGCGATCGCTAGGCAACACACAACGTCCAATCCCTAAACCGATTTCTGGCAGCCACAAAGGTTCACCAATCTGTAACTGATAATCACCATCAACTAATTGATAAACCTCAAAGGGCAAATGTCCATCGCGTCGCCAGAATTTAGGATTGTAAATCACATAATATTTGACACCTAATTTGCGATAAATATCTAATTTCTTTTCATATTCATCACCATAAGTTTGGGATACAACTTCTAGGGTCAACGTCGGTGCTGTATAGTCCTCTTCCCACATCACATAGCTGCTACGAGATCCACCATTTTTGCGCCGCTCCACACCTAAGCTCAAAAATCCATCGGGTATTACGGGAACTCTAGGACTTGCTCCAGTGGTGTGATAGATACCCATATCCACACCAAAGTACCAGTCGTCACGATTTTTCCAAATATATTCTAGTAAGAATAATAGTAAATTCGGTACAAAACTTTGATCTTCGTTATCCACAGGCGTATCGTCAGAATCAGGTAATTCGTTGCTGGTAGGCAGATGTTGGCGATTTATTTGTAGCATTAGCTAACCCCAAATGTGTCCTAGCTATCTAACTTGTATCATAGGCGATCGCTAAACAGACAAAATGAGAGCATTATGAAAAAATATGACCTTCTACGGTATGCAATGACTTGATCAAGAACAAAATACATGAGTGCCAATTTCATGGTTTTATTGCTTCTCAAATACATAATGTTAAAATTAAGCTACTTGATTTCAAGAAGTGTAGCTATGAAAGCAGGAATAACTAAGCGTGTGACGGTGGCTTTGACTGCGGATGTTTTTAATAGTTTACCTTTACAGGGTCGGGTGTCTTGGATTCGCGAGGCGATCGCTGAGAAATTACAGCGAGAAGATCGGTTTGTGGCTAGTTCTGCTGAGGCTAAGGCGATCACACGTATTTCTAAGCCAATTAGTGAAAGTGAGTGGGTGACAGTTGGCACTCTCGATGAGGAGTTTGACTTGGAGCGTATAAACGAGGAGATCAGAAAGCGTGGCTATACGCGCTAAGTATTTGCTGCAAGTGCATCCACTAGTATTGTCAGAAGATTTACCGAATTTACCGACAATCCTGAAGACCGATTTTTCGTTAAAGACTGGACTCTGAAACAACGATGTTTCGTCAAAATACGTAAGTCCTAATAAATCTAGATTAGACGAGTGCACATGGGTAAACGTAAAGTCCTACTTTCTGTAGAACTTCAAAGTTTTTCAGATCGGGACAAGGTTTGGGAAAAGCATAAAGTAAATGGGGGACTGGTGGCTACACATTATGCTGATAGCCAATTTCCAGATTATTCACGCAGGATTGAGCTTTGTGGGGAATCTCTGAACTTTGAACTGGTTGATGATCAGCTTAAATTGAAAAATACTTGGTTTTGTCGGGTGCGCCATTGCCCGATCTGTCAGTGGCGGCGATCGCTAAAGTGGAAGGCTAAGGCTTATGCCATGATGCCGAAGGTGGTAGAAGATTTTCCGAAGGCGCGATGGCTATTTGTGACGCTAACGGTGAAAAATTGCGTGATCGCTGATTTACGAGAGACGATAACTTGGATGCACGAGGCGTTTAAGCGGATGTCTAAGTTAAAAGCTTTTCCTGCGAAGGGTTGGATCAAGGCGACTGAGGTAACGATGGGGCAAGATGGTTTGGCGCATCCCCATTTTCATTGTTTGCTGATGGTGTCACCTTCTTATTTTTCGGGTGCTTACTATTTGTCAAAGGAAAGGTGGGGCAGTATGTGGCAACAGTCGCTAAGGGCTGATTATGCAACAATTATTGACATTCGGGCGGTACAGAAAGGGGATGATTTGGCGGAGTTAATTCCCGAAATTTTAAAGTATCAAACTAAGGAGTCGGATCTAACGGCTGATCGGGAGTGGTTGCTGGAGTTAACGCAACAGTTTCACAAAACAAGGGCGATCGCGATCGGTGGTGTGTTACGGGAATATATGCGAGATTTGACTAATGAGCCTAAAGACCTGACGGATGAGGTGACGGGAGAGGAAGGGGAGGAGAATGTTTTGACGTTTTCATGGCATGGGGATGAAAAACACTACATTCTTGAATAGTTAGGGGTATCAGACTATTCTCCCAACAGGAAAGTGAAAGGCTGGATTCCCTGATACACCAATGCCGTAACCGCTTAACCAAATGATTTTGGATGTCAATTCAAGTTTAACTTCTAATAAAGCTAGACCATCAGATTCAGACAAGGTTAAGACAATCTCATTAATGCCACAGTCTATCCTAGTAGAAATGACATTATTAGCGACCGTGTCGTGTAGGCGACCTTTGAAAACAGCCATAATTTAAGACCCATTAGTAACATTATCCCCTCCCGTAGGGTTGGTTGGGATAGTGAGGACTAAGTTCGCAAAGAGGAAGGTATAAAGCTTTTAGATCTAAATAGCCCACCCCTTTAACAAACCGAAGGTATGAAAATAAGTCACTGAGAAACAAAGCAAGAAATGTCTCGCCGAGTCTCCAATAGAGGTTAGGAATCGTCAAAATAGATACACATAGATTTCTTCATTGAGTAAGGTAAACAGTGTTCATCTAATAGCGTAGCGTCCATAATTAGGCTTACTTGTGTGGACTAGACTTGATGCAAGCCCAAATAAAAGTCAGACTAACAACGATATAATCTTGCGTAAGGTCAATCAACACAAATTTTCCT
>JAYVVP010000137.1:0-5171 GCA_043786935.1 Pseudanabaena sp.
CTGCAACAAGCGATCGCAATTCAAGCAGAATTTGATCGTGATTTTTGGGATACGCTGTCTGGCGGTTTTTTCAATACAACTAGTGAATCGAGTCAGCATTTACTATTGCGAGAGCGTAACTATCAAGATAATGCGACACCGTCGCCAAATGGGATTGCGATCGCTAATTTAGTTCGCTTTGCAAGCCTAACTGAAAAGCTAGAATATCTAGACCGTGCTGAATTAGCGCTAAAACGATTTGGCTATGTAATTACGAATAGTCCTGTCGCTTGCCCCAGTCTGTTAGTCGCTTTTGACTGGTTCCGCAATCATACGCTTGTCCGCACTAATCCTGCTCAATATGCCTATCTCAATCGTCAATATCTTCCCTCGGTAATGTTACGAATCGATCAACATTTACCTAATCCTGAGACGATCGCGATGGTTTGTCAGGGGTCTGCTTGTCTAGAGCCTGCGACTAGTCAAGAGATGTGCGATCGGCAATTGTTACGGAGTACAAGGAGAGTTAGTTAATCCTCTGAACAAATTTTAAGCAGCTACAGCAGTTATTGATCAAACCCGCCACAAGAGTGGTCGCATGGTGAAACCCCGCAATTGGTTTTATATTATTATTTGTGACAAGTTATTGTCGATTAGTTTCGTTAATTTGCCATTGTCCTGAAGCTTCGTTCCATACTAAAGACATTCGTAGAGTTTCAGGAAAAATTTGCTTACCTTTTTGATAGGTCAAATCGATATCCACGATCGCCGAATTTTCTTTAGATTCAACCACCCTCGCTCCATTGATTGAGACTTTATCCACAGTACTCCACCAGTCGGTAAAAGTGTTATATCCACTTGCCCGATCGCGTTGAAATTTTGGTGTTAAATCTCGCCATGCAGATTGGAACTGACGCTCATTAATCAGGCTGTAATAATCCCTAACTGCATTTTCTGGTGACGGTCTGACAGGTGATTTAGTTGGAGTTGGGGTTGGTGTAGGAGTTGGGGTGGGAGTAACGGTTGGAGTTGGAGTTGGAGTTGCTGAGGGGGTAGTCGAAGGCGATGGATCAGGCTGTAACTCCTTGCCAGAGATTCTTTGCACTTGGTCTTTAACATTGGGACTAGCCCAAGCGCAATATGCATCACTAACATATTTACTATGTTCTTTGAGTTTGACGATGCAACTATCAATATCATTAAATTGACTTGTATATACTTGCTGATATGGACTGTTACCTAGGTTTGGATAGTCAGCGATTTTGAATATACCTGCGTCCTTATATCCTTGCGATCGCAGTCTTTCGATTCTAAGATTAGCTTTATCTATATCCTCAAAAGCAGAATCTGCGAGGAAATAGAATGGAACCTTTGCTACAGGTTTACTAGAAATCTTATTCCAGAGTGCGACTATACCGCCATTTTGAGCTATAACTACGCCTAGCGCGATGACTGCTCCAATCGCCCCCCCGACAATTACGGTTGCCAATAGCTGACCAACCATCTTTTTCTTGGGATCTTGCTGTGATTGGTAAACATAAACAGATTCATTTTGAATTGCAGGTGGTGTATATCTTCTAGGAGTCACAGCAACAGTCTGCATATTCGACATGGCTGGGGGAATGGGAACAGATTTAGCAGGAATAGATTTGTTTAATAGTGGCTCTGGCTGCATCGCTTCGAGCATCTCTCTAGCGGAACTATAGCGATCGCGTGGATCGAATTGCAACGCCTTTGTAAATATTGCTTTTAAATTCGCACTAATCTCCATGACTTGACTCTGCCAAAGAACTTCCCCTGTCTGCGAATCAGTGCCTAGTTGTTGAGGATATTGTCCTGTGAGCGCAAAGATGGCGGTCAAAGCTAGACTGTAGAGATCGCTTGCAAAAAATGGTCGACCAGCCGCCTGTTCCGAAGCCATGAACCCTGGTGTACCAATCACAATCGAATGGACTTGTTGACCAGAATTTGGCACTGTAATGATGTTTAGCGTTTCCTTAACTGCGCCAAAATCAATTAATACAGGCTCCCCAGCCCGTAAAATAATATTATCTGGTTTAATATCACGATGGATAATGCCGCGATCGTGTACATAAATCAGAGTGCGAAGAATGCTGACCATCAGTTTTCTGACAGCATCTTCATTCCATTTGCCATTACTTTCTATTGTTTCAGATAGAGTTAATCCATCAATCCATTCTTGGACAAGATAAAATAATCCGCTTTCCGTAAAGTTAGCATAAAGTTTAGGGATGTAGCGACTCTCTTCCCCCAATGTTTCGAGTACGGCGGCTTCGCGTTGAAATCTTTGTTGCAATAATTCATACATTTGCGGATTGTCGGCAACGGGTTTAAGTTGCTTAATCACACAACGGCGTTTAGACGGCATCTTGGTATCTTCAGCCAAATAGGTTTCACCAAAGCCGCCACTGCCTAGGACGCTAGTGACGCGATAGCGGTTATCTAAAAGGTTTAACATCATGATGTTATTGTATTAGCTAATAGCGATCGTACAATAATTAACAGCTAATTAGTTCTAAATGCTGCTTAATTTCTTGCTTCAGCTTATGAAAATCGGATTTCTGAAAAGTTAAAAGATCATCAATTGAATAAACTTCAACGATTTCTTCTCTTCCTTTTGCATGAAAATCGCCTAGTCTAACAGGTTTCCAGCGATCGCTTAGGTTCATGCGGACAGAAGCAGAAAATAGTAAAAATCGATTTAGCTCTCTTGTGAGTGCTTCAATTCTTGATGCAACATTAACAGCATCACCGATCACAGCATATTCTTTCTTAGTTTGAGAACCGATATTTCCTTCAAGAACAGTTCCTTTAGATAGTCCAATCCCAATATAAAGAACTCGTAATGGACTATTAATAGGCGATTGATTGCGTAAAATTTCTAGCTCAGTGAGAATATCTAAACTTGCTTGCAAAGCTTCATCAGCGAGATCACCGTCGAAATACGCCATTACACAATCACCAATAAACTTACTAACTTCTCCTCCTCTTGCGGAGATTGCTTGAGTACAAATTGTAAAAAACTGATTGAGTAAGTCAACAACTTCTGTTACCTGAAGTTTCTCAGTTATACTAGTAAAACTAACAATATCTGCAAAGAAAATGATCTTTTCAGTATAACGAGGTGTAAGCGTGAGGGGATTAAGTCCTTTTTCGATTGCTTTTAACACTCCTGATTGAGTATAAGTGGCTAAAGTTGCCTGTGATTCACCCAAAGTTTGCAACAAAATCTTAATTGGTTGCAGCAAAATATCATTGTTTTCATCTAATGCAATTACTTCCATCGACCAATCTGGGAAACGGCGTTCAGTAACGTTAAACTCAGATTTTAAACATAAAATTTGATTGTGACGATCATCTTTTAAGATCTTCTCGTATAGTCGATCAATATTCTCTTCATCCCCTTCTAAAATCTGAAAGAAAATTCCGTTACAACTCAGTAAAACCCCTGTAATTCCTTCTCTAGAATTATTAGTTTGAGAGATAGTTGCAATGTTTTCAATTTCTTTTTTGGTAATTGATTTTGAGAAATTACTAATATAAGTTAACCTTTTCATAACACTGCAAAATTTTTGATTAATAGAATAATTCATAAAAGAATTTAATCTCTGTAATATCAGACATATTTCTGATCATGAATTTCGACCCACCCCTTACTATTTGTAGCTTAAATAATGACAGAAGCGTAATCAGCATTAATGCGTAAGTGTTGTTAATCAATCCGCTAGCTCTTGGTATCATATAACACATTTACAAACAAAGGAGACCTGCACTTCGTGCGATAGGATTAATAGTGATGCTTTAAAGTTTATAAATAAGTATTTCTAATGAGTATTTCTGCTGAAGATATTAAAAAGTTAAAAAAAGAAGTTGGAATTGCGGCGGCGCAGCGAGTCCAGTCAGGCATGGTGGTTGGCTTAGGCACTGGTTCGACTACTGCTTTTGCGATCGAGGAGTTGGGTAGACGTATTTCTACGGGCGAACTAACTGACATCGTGGGTATCCCTACTTCTTTCCAAGCATCTGTATTGGGCAAAAAATATGGCATTCCCATTCGCAGTCTTGATGATGTTGATCGCGTAGATGTCGCAATCGATGGTGCTGATGAAGTTGATCCTCATAAGACCTTAATTAAGGGCGGTGGTGCGGCTCATACCCGTGAGAAAGTTATCGATTCGTTAGCAACCTTATTTATTGTGGTAGTTGATGAGTCGAAATTGGTAGATAAGCTTGGTTCAACCTTTGCTGTGCCACTTGAAGTTCTGCCAATGGCAGTTTCGCCTGTAACTAGAGCAGTTGAAAAACTAGGTGGCAAGCCCGAACTAAGAATGGGTGTAAAGAAAGATGGTCCTGTGATTACCGATCAAGGCAACATGGTACTAGATGTAACTTTTGATGCGATCGCTGATGCAGCTGAACTTGAAAAGACTCTAAATAACATCCCTGGTGTAGTCGAAAACGGAATATTTTTTGGTGTTACCGATGTGATTTTAGTCGGTGAATTTAAGGATGGAAAACCGCAAATTCGCGAGATTTCCTAAAAAAGACAGGCGCTTTGCGCCCTGTCTTTTTTAGAGCTTTTCGCCACTAATAATGAACATAGGACTAACCGCGGCGAAAACTTGGCGATTGCCACGAGTTTCTAATCGGTTAACTGAAGACTGAACAACCTCAACACTTCGCGCTTGCAATTTGGCAAAACTTTCAGAAATTGCATATAAACCTTCAAGACTGTTGGTAGTAGCGATCGCCCTGCCGCCAATCTGCAAACGTTGCCAACAATATTCCAAAATCTCTGATACAGATCGCCCACCCTCAATACAAATGCGATCGGGTTCTTCGGTTAGGCTAGTTAAACATTCTGGTGCGCTACCAATCTGAATTTGGACATTCTCCACCCCAAATTTTTGACAGTTTTTAGCGATCAAACCAGCCACATCTTCGTCACGCTCGATCGCGACGATTTTGCCCTTAGGACATAACAAACCTGTTTCAATTGGGATTGTGCCTGTACCTGCGCCAATGTCCCATAACACTGAATCTGCCTTGAGGCGCAATTGACCGATGATCAATAAGCGTGTTTCACATTTGCTCATCGGAATACCTGGCAAGCGATCAAATAATTCGTCGGGAATGCCAGGAGTCACATAAGACCAGATAGGTTCGAGCAT
>JAYVVP010000138.1:0-5159 GCA_043786935.1 Pseudanabaena sp.
CGGTATTATAGGGTTGGCGCATCTTGATAGGCTAATACTAGACTTCATCAGTATTTATACCTGTTTTGGTGCGCCCTTGCATTCTTAAATGCTTTCTTATCTTTAAAAAATTTGCCGCCCTGAATCTGTTCATTATTCCAATTCTCAGGATCAACAACATAATAGAAGGGAATCTGCTGTCGATTATTTGACCATGTATCGATGCCACCAAAAAAATAAACTCCATTACCTTTTGCTTTGGGATAATTGACTTTAGCGACGTTAAGAATAGAAGCAGCAAAAGTCGGCACAATTGGCAATCCGCTATCGGGTGGAGGCTGAACTCCTAAACGGTGGATATTACCTGTAACTTCAGGTCTGAAATTAATCAGTCCCAATGTATTTGGTTTTAATTTAAACATTGATTCAGGTGAGGCAAGCTGCATAATGTTTGCTTCGCCGATTTGCGTAAATTCATAACTAGCCGCAAATACTGCCCGATCACCGTATTTAGCGATCGCTTTTTGGAATTTGTCATCATCAGCAGCGCCATGATCGCTTAGAGAATCAAACAAAATATCGAATGCGACTACTTTTGCACCAGCTTTGACCAATTTTTCTAGTACTTGGGCATAAACTACGCGCTTCCATGTCGTCGTCCGAAATGGTTCTAAAAAAGGGTGAGTTTTCGGATCATAAAATTCGCCTTGGCGGAGAGAAAGATCATCAATTGCCAAAATCACGATATCTTTGGGAGGGGTGATTGTGCCACGCCAATAAAAAAAAGTGGACTGAGTTTGGCGTTCGAGAGTCTGAACTTCATTTAATTCAAGACCAGTCGCGATCGCACTAAGCGCAGCGATCATCCCCACCATTACATAGCCAATAAATTTAGGGCTGGATAGCGCTTTAAATTTTCGTTTGAAGTTGGCTAGCATGGTTCTGTATTCCCAAAAAATTGATGTCGCAATCACTAATTTAACAATGAGGGGCTTACGTCCCTTATCTTTCCTAACAGTAATGACGGTTGCTATACTATAACAATCGCCATAAAGCTTAGGATATAGATCTCCGAAGCAGACAAAGAGCGTATTATGACTCTTCTGGGCTTTAACTTCTAGATATTACCTTTCTCAAAACTCTCTCAAAATATTAGGCAGTATGCCCCATCCTATTTATCTGACGAAATCTGATCTGAAGACTGCTCGCAGTTGTACAACAAAACTTTACTACAAAAAGTTGGGCTATCCAACCGTTGATCGAGTAGATTCGTATACCAGAATATTAGCAGATGGGAATTTCATTATCAGTAAGATTGCCCACCTTCTCTACCCTGAAGGTATATATGTTTCTGCAAATCTCAACTCCGATGAAAGTATTGCTAATGCTGTCCAAGAAACGATCGCGCAATTACAAAAAGAGAATGTAATTCTTTTTGAACCCGTTCTCTATCATCAGCATAAACTAGCCCGTGCCGATATTCTCGTTAAACAAGGCGATCGCATTGAGATTATCGAAATTAGATCTAAGGGATTTGATAGTCAAGCTCATGAGGACTTAATTAAATACCGTAATCTTTCCCTTTTTCGCAATAAGCGTACTGGTAATGTCGGTGGCGAATGGAAGTATATAATCGAAGATATTGCTTATCAAGTCGGAATTTTGCAAGAAATGCTCGCTGAATATCTGCCCGATTTTGAAGCTCAAATTTCTCCTTACTTACTTGTCCCCGATCGCGCCAAAACTACAGCCATTGATAATCTCGCATCTTATTTTCAGATTGAGCGTTTATCGACTCATCGCAATTCTTTTTCTAAGTTTAATGGTATTAAAGTTAACTTTACAGGCGATATTAATGAAATAGAACGCGATCGCTTTCTTACTAAAGTGAGCATTGAAACTGAAGTAGCCGAATTAGTTGAGCCAGTAATCGCCTCCGCTCAAAAATATATCGATTATCTAATCGAGCGATCACCTGAAATATTTGCTCCAATTAGCAAAAGCTGTAAAGGTTGCGAATATCGAGCTAGCGATCGCGACACACGGGATGGATTTGAGGAATGCTGGGGCGATCTCGCGGAGCGAGAACACCATGTGTTAGACCTTTATCAAATGGGCAGAATTGGGGGCAATGAAACGCCTTTAGTTAATGAATTAATTAAGCAAAAGAAAGTGAGTATGTTTGATGTTCCCTTAGAAGAACTCAATGATTATACTTATAGCTATCGTCAACTAGTTCAGATTGAACACACTCAAAAAAATAAAGAATGGATTTCTGAATACCTTCCCAAAATTGTCAAACAGGTTAAATATCCAATTCATTTTATTGATTTTGAAACCTCACGCATGGCAATTCCTTATCGTGCAGGGATGCAACCTTATGAGCAAGTCGCATTTCAATGGAGTTGTCATACAATTACGGAACCAGAGGCTTTACCAATTCAAACCGAATGGCTCGATCTCGATAATACTTTTCCAAATTTTCAATTTGCAGAATCCCTAATGGAATGTTTAGGCGATCGCGGCACTATTTTGACATGGGCAACTCACGAAAATAGTGTTTTACGTGATATTTACTATCAAATGCAAGCGTATGACTATCAAAATCCGCAACTGCAAGCATGGCTTGCGAATACTGCAAAACTAGGCAACAAGGGTAAGTCTAACTTAGTTGATATGAACGCGCTTACTCTCAAGCATTACTTCCATCCATTAATGAAAGGTCGAACTTCTCTCAAATGTGTCTTACCTGCGGTCTGGAAAACCAATCCCTATCTGCATGAAATCCCTTGGTTTAAAGAATATTATCGCGACATTGATGGTAAAGTCCTCAGTCCCTATGATGTTTTACCTCAATTACAAATAGGCGATCGCGTCCAAGTTGTTAATGAAGGTGCAGGCGCGATGCTAGCCTATCAAGATCTAATGTATGGCGAGAATCGAAATCTAGGGATTGACAATCAAGCCGCGCGATCGCAATGGAAAGAACTGCTCTATCAATATTGCCGACTTGATACGATGGCAATGGTAATTATTTGGACGCATTGGCAAAATTTGTGTGGTAAGTCTTAATATAAAGCTCTATCCTAGAAGGTCTGCCAATAGCCTCATCCGCATGAATGTATCTTAAATCTCTCCACATCAAGCAGTTTCGCAATTATATCGATCAAGAAGTTACCTTCTCAGCGCCCAAGACTGTGATCGTCGGTAATAACGCTCAAGGTAAGTCGAACTTGCTGGAAGCCGTTTTGCTTCTGGCAACTTTGCGATCGCATCGGGTCAGCAAAGATCGCGACTTGGTGCGGAATGGTGAAGCGATCGCCGAGATTCAGGCTATTTGTCAGCGCTCAAAATCACCTGAAAGCTATCCTATGGAATTAGTGATGCGGATGCGAGCTAGCGGCAAGCGGACATTAAATGTGAACAGTGTAAATCAAGCAAGGCATCTAGATTTTTTAGGAAATCTGAATGCAGTCATGTTTTCCAGTCTAGATTTAGATTTGGTGCGCGGCAGTCCTGAAAGTAGGCGCAATTGGTTGGATACAGTGTTGATTCAACTAGAGCCGATTTATATCAATCTTTTGCAGCAATATCATCAAGTTTTGCGGCAGCGTAATGCTTTGCTTAAGTCCATAAAACAAGGACAAATCCAATACGAACCGCAACAAATGTCGCTCTGGGATGCTCAACTTGTGACCGCAGGGACGCGCTTAATCAGGAGGCGATCGCGTTTGTTGACCCGCTTAACCCCGATTGCACGTACTTGGCATCAAGCGATTAGTGGCGGTAGTGAATATTTAGATATTACATATGTTCCTAAGTTTTCTTTTTTACCAACTGATTCGGTTGAGAATATTCATCAAGCTTTTTTTGAGGCAATTTTACAAAAAGCAATTGTTGAACAACATCAAGGAATAAGTTTAGTAGGACCGCATCGTGACGAAGTTGCCTTAGCAATTAATGACACTCCTGCGCGTGAGTATGGTTCACAAGGTCAACAACGCACTTTAGTACTTGCCCTCAAACTAGCGGAGCTAGAGTTGCTCGAATCTGTAATTGGAGAACCACCATTGTTATTATTGGATGATGTGCTTGCCGAACTCGATCTGCAACGACAAGATCATTTATTAAATGCGATCGGCGATCGCGTTCAAACAATAATTACGACAACTCATCTTGGTTCGTTTGATGCCCAGTGGCTAAATTCTGCCAGAATTTTTGAAGTGGAAAATGGCAAAATTTCATTTTAAAATAAACAAATTAAAATAAACAAAAAACAAGAGACTTAAGCCCCTTGTTTGATTTGATACTAACTATCTTTTATTCAGTATCATCAGCACCAACTTGACGCAAGTGAATATGTTTACGTCCGAGGCGAATTTCTAACTCATCTCCAGCCTGTAGACCCATCAATTGCGTATAGGCTGAACCAATTAATAGGTTGCCATTTTTTTGAACGCTAACCCGATAACTCGCACTGCGACCACCTTTGCCAGTACCTTTTGCTTCCAGCTCAACCCCATCAGCTATCATTAGAGCATTATAAAACTTCATCAAGTTAACGCGAGCTTGATTGTTTTTTGTAATGGTTGCATATCCGCAAGCTTTAGCTTTTTCTTCCTTTGACAGATGTTCTAGTTCTTTAACTTTCTGTAATAATGCTTCGCCAGAGAGTTGGACTGGTTGTTTTACTTTTGCCATTTGTTTCTAATAGTTTTTAATCTAATAACTGTATTTTGGTATCTTAGTATCTAAGATAAATGTACTATTAGTCAAATTTTTTCAACTAATCTTATTAACTATTTATTTTTATCAGTAACTATTATCTATATTAAATTAATTGTAGTAATCGTCAGTTAAATTAAAACCTAAGAATTAAAGATAATCTTTCACGACATCCCTTGTTTTTAGTTTTTAATTAACCAACTAATTGGACAGTTGAGCCTTCATCTGTTTTAGATACTTCGATTAGAGTGTTAAATGCTTCCTTCATTTGTGGCATATGCGTGATTACTAAAATGCATTTAAAATCAGGCGCGATCGCATTAATAGCACTAACAAGACGATCGCAACCTAATTGATCTTGACTGCCGAAGCCTTCGTCAATAATTAAAGTTTGCAAGGTGCTGCCTTTGCGCTGAGCAAGGACGCGGGAGAGAGCCAGACGCACTGCAAAATTA
>JAYVVP010000139.1:0-13954 GCA_043786935.1 Pseudanabaena sp.
GGCGCTATTAGTCTCATAGCAATTAGATCAGATATGGTGATTCTTAGAATCTTCCCATTAATATGATTGTGTATAAATGATTCTGCATGGTTACTTATGGTGTGAGATATGAAATTAGTGCAAGTCTGCTAACTCCTATGAATAGACAGTTATTTGTTAAGACAGTCTGGCAAATAGATAAAGGTACAGATTTTGCTCGCTTAATTACTATGGTTCCCGATTAGCAATATTTGGAGGCTACTATGAATTTTCCACTTTACTCAGATGTCATTCTATTAACTAATCTACCTAAAGAAGATGTTTATGCTGGGGATATTGGAACGGTAGTAGATCGGCATGATGTGATTGGTTTGGAAACTGGTTATAGTGTTGAATTTTTTGATATGCTTGGGAATACTGTTTCAGTTGTTACTTTGCCAATAAGTTGCTTTCGCTTGCCAACTAGTGCAGATAGACCTGCAATAAGGCTTATGGCTAGTGCTGCATAAAATCGCCTTTCTCAAAGCTAAAAACTAATCGCGATCGCTAAGCTCCTCAAGCTAATCAAAACAGCGATTATTGTTTGGAACTGAGTATTTATAGCAATCCTTGTTTTTTTAGTTTGGACAGTGCATTAGACGCAGCTTGTTTCTCTGCATCTTTTTTATTCCGACCTTTGCCCTCACCATAAATTTTTTCATGGACATAGACCTTAGCTAAAAATTCTGGTGCATGAGAAGTTCCCCCCACTTGTTCAGTTTCATATTTTGGCGGCATTGTTGCACCATTGGCTTGTACGAATTCCTGAAGCTTGTTTTTTGAATCTATGCTTGAGCGGACAATCATGACTCCCTTAGGTACGGATTCAAACAGCTCTTCTATCAGAGGACGAAGTGTTTTGATATTACGATTACTATCTAAGTAATAAGCACCAACAACTGCTTCAAAGGTACTACTCAGAATATTAGGATTGTAGTAACCGCCTTCTTTTATTGCACCTTCTCCCAAGCGGATTCTAAAAGTTAGTCCAATTTCAGTGGCAAAACGAGCGAGTTGTTTTTCGTCTACAAGTGCTGAACGTCTTCGAGTCATTTCATCTTCTGCCATTTCAGGATTTTGTCCATATAGGTATTCCCCACTAATAAAATTGAGAATGGCATCACCAAGAAATTCTAGCCTTTCATTATGTCCAGATTTATCAAAGTTTTCATTAACAAAAGAACGATGAGTGAGCGCACGAAGAAGTAACTTTTCGTCATTAAAAATCAAAAGTTTGTGCATTTTATTGAGTTCATTTACTAGAAATATAGTTTTCTAAATCAACTAAAACCTAAATATAAAATCTAGGTTTTAGTTGAACAAAAGTTATTTGCCAGAGTTGTTCAAAGATGAACTTCTATACTTTTGGGGAGCAGGAAAAGAACTTTTTCCTTGAGGGAAACTAGATGGCTTCTTTAGTGGTGGTGGTACGGGGGTATTACCACGAGCTTGATTACATGGCTTACAAGCAATTTTCAAGTTATCGTTATGGTTAGAGCCACCTAAGCTTTTAGGCACATAATGCTCAATAGTGCCATGAGTAGGTAGAAACCCCACAATAACAACAACAAGAACCGTCACGGCGAGAAACTTGCGCTCTCTTACGACGAGCTTCTTTGCTACTCATACGACGAACTTTTTTAATGCTCATGATTTATTTATTTTTTTAGCTATGGTTTAAGTAGCAGCAAAATATCAGTTTGATTATACAAAACATCCCTTCCAACGAGTGTAGAAAGAGCAATTGTGTATGTTGGTAAACGTCTTAAGTACACTACGCGAACCTCTGGATTTAACGCATATTTCATGCACTGAACCAATATCGCTTTAAGAATAGTAGGCTACTGATCTCTCAGAAATGCTAGTTCAAAACATAAACCGTGCATTAAACCGAGAAATACGCGTAGTGTACTTAAGACGTACACCCAAGCTACTGAATATTCGCTTGCACAGTCCGACTAAAACATGATTCAACTTATTTGTCAAGAATTTTCTCATAAAAAATTGCTTGGTTTTTATTATATTTGTGATGAACAAATTTACAGGATTTTTGGTGTGTTGGGCGATCGCATTACCTTGATACTGGACAAACCTCAAAAGCTAATTCATGTCGGTAGAAGCAAACATTAAACTCAGTAAAAAAGTTCATATGTCCAAGAATTATAGGTGAGTCGTTTGATTGAGTCCAAGCAAAAGCTAGTAAAGTACTTGAAAAAGATGCGACAGTACCAGACAAAACCAAGCCTTTTGCTTCACTTCGCGAAAGATTGCCACTTAACGGAATTGGTACTGTTTGCTCTTCCCAAATTGCTCCTAGTTGTAAGCCGATGTCGTAAGGTAATACGTTTACACTTGCCCCAGTATCTAATAAAGCCATAACTTCTATAGACTGACTTCTATGAGTGAGTCGCAAAGGTAAATAGGACATGATGAGCGATCGCCCAGAGCTATCAACTTTCTCGGTAAAATTAAAGCGTTGTCCATTAAGCATTTGCCTTTTCCTTTGCGGCTATTAAAAGATCTGACAATGCTGTAACTGCTCGAGTATCTGCTTGAGGCGACCATACGACTGCATTAGTTGTTGCTAATTGGTTTAGTAGAATTTGTTCTGGATTAACCTGTGTTGTTTCCAAATTACAACCTTCTTCTTTCGCTACAGCAAGCAAGAGAAAATGGATTAACCGTAGTTTATCCTCATGAGTTAATTGGCTAACAGTGGGTAAAAGCTCAGTGAGAGGCATATTGATTACTAGAAAGCGGCTGTTAAAACCTTTATTAGCAGTAAGTCTAACACATGATAATTTTCATCTCATTGAATTCTTTCCAAACTAAAGAGCCTTTCTTAGAAAACAAAAAAGCCGCGCAAAGCGCGGCTTTTTTGTAATGTATTGAGAGTTCTATACGTTAACTTCAGCAGGTTTGACTTGAGCTAGCAAACTAGTCAGGAAGTCACCTTCGATGACTTCTGTTTCTAAAAGCTTCTCAGAGATAGACTCTAGCAAATCGCGATTAGCATTGAGAATTGCTAGTGCCTTCTCATGGGCATTTTCGACAATAGCTTTGATTTCGTTGTCGATCGCTTCTGAAGTAGCAGGGCTGACATTGCGTGCCATTTCCATACCGCCAAGGAATTGATTTTGTTGCTTCTGATAAGCTAGTGGTCCTAAAACTTTGCTCATACCGTAGCTAGTTACCATCTTATCAGCGAGATCCGTAGCGCGTTGGAGATCGTTCGATGCACCAGTGGTGATGCTACCGAAGATGATTTCTTCAGCTGATCGCCCACCGAGGAGAGTGGCAATTTGGGCTTCGATTTCTTCTTTGCTTAACAAGAAGCGATCTTCCGTTGGCAATTGCAAGGTGTAACCAAGAGCAGCCATACCGCGAGGCACGATTGAGATTTTCTCAACTTTGCCGCTACTGGAGTTAAGCGCTCCCACTAGAGCATGACCAACTTCGTGATAGGCGACAATCCGCTTCTCATTCTCATTTAGAACACGGCTCTTCTTCTCTAGACCAGCAACTACACGTTCGACCGCCTCAGCAAAGTCTGCGAGGAGGACAGTTTCACGTCCAACACGAGCCGCAAGGAGAGCAGCTTCGTTAACGAGGTTAGCAAGGTCAGCACCTGCAAAACCTGAAGTGCGAGTAGCGATCGTCTCTAGGTCAACACTCTTGTCGAGAGTGACTTTAGCCGCGTGAATTTTGAGAATTGCTAAGCGTCCGCTCTTGTCAGGGCGATCAACTAGTACTTGGCGATCAAATCGACCTGGACGTAAGAGAGCTTGGTCAAGCGTCTCAGGACGGTTTGTTGCCGCTAAGACGATTACAGTAGTTCCATCAACTCCAAAGCCATCCATTTCGGTAAGCAACTGATTGAGAGTTTGTTCTCTTTCATCATTACCACCATACATACCACCGCTAGAGCGAGCTTTACCGATCGCATCAAGTTCATCAATAAAGATGATACAAGGTGATTGTTTTTTGGCTTGCTCAAATAAATCGCGTACTCGGGAAGAACCAACACCGACAAACAGTTCGACAAATTCAGAACCAGAGATGCTGAAGAATGGAACTCCTGCTTCACCTGCAACTGCCTTGGCTAATAAAGTTTTACCAGTACCTGGAGGACCAACTAGCAATACACCTTTGGGAATCTTGGCACCAATTTTGGTGTATTTCTCAGGGGTTTTGAGAAACTGGACAATTTCTTGAAGTTCTTGTTTCGCTTCATCGACACCAGCGACATCGGCAAACATCGTCTTGGTAGATTCACCTTCGACATAAACTTTGGCTTTACTTTTACCAATCTGCAAGCCACCAGGTGCGCCACCGCCGCCATTACGACTAAACAGTTGAAAGATGCCAACAAAAATTAATGGTGGAATTACCCAGCTAAGTAATGTGCCAAACCAGCCAGCTTTTTGAACAGGAGCAGCGGCAAATTCTACGTTCTCTTTTTCGAGACGTTCAGGTAAGTTCAAGTCGAAAATCGGGGTAGTAGAGATCACATCGCCTGGAACTTCTGGGCTTACACCTTTTAATTGGTAAACAATCTGATCTTGCCCGATATTAACTCGCGCAACATGTCCTTCTTCGACCTCATGCACGAAGAGGCTATAAGGAACACGAGGTAAGGCAGGAGCAAATAAGTTAGGCAAAAAGGTATTGATAATTAGTAACCCTGCCCCAATCACCAATAAGACATTGCCAATTAGTCGAGCGCGCGATCGCTTTGGGTCTTCTTTTTTGACAGCCATTTTTTTAATTTACAATTTGTTACTTAGAGCATTATAGAAACGTTGTTTTACTCGCGCTAGCCCGTAAACGTAGGGATAGCCGTCTGTATCGTTAGGAAGAGCTGACTTAATTCGGTAGGCTTTGTTTTTCTAAACAAATTGGGTAAAAACTAGAAAGAAGTAGTGCTTCTCTTTTGTTAGTCTCTGTTAGTTTTGTTGATTTTAGGCAACTTGATAGCTAAAACTGAAAGTTGCCCATTGCTGGACATCTAACATCCACGTATCGCTGACATCGCCTCCAGAGCCAAAATCTGAAGGTTTGCCTGTACCATCAAGATCAGCAAGTAGGGCTTGGGCAACTTGTAAAGGATTGGGAATAGCAATCAGTCCATTGAGAGATGAAGCCTGACGTTGAGAGGTTTCTAGGGTTTTGACAACTTGCAAAAGCGGTGATTGACTAATCACAACTTGGACATCAACCATTCCTTTAGGTGCTGAGACAGCCCAATTCATTGGTGCTTTGGGATAGGGAATAGTTAAAGTTTCTAAGGGGGAAATTATGCCGTCGTTAGCATAGGGTATGACGATAAAGTTGGGGGTGAGAATCTTGCTGCGCGGATCGAGACAAAAAATTCGCACGTAGAGAGTTTGATCGCTAAAGTTTTCGATATGGCATTCAAGGCGATCGCCAATATTAATTGGTTTAGTGCGAACTGTGTTGATAATTGTGCCACTGGCAGGAATTAAAGACGCACGAGCAGAAGATTTGCTAGCAATAGTGATTGAGCGTTCATCAACTCCGATAATTGCTTTGAGAGTAACGCGTACATCAAGATGAGAGGCGGCTTGATTTTCAGTGATGCGGATAAGTTTTGCCGCAAGCAAACTTTCGAGAAAGGGTTGCAGACGTTTGATGGCGACACTCACCGACTCGCCAACCGCGCCAAAAGAGCCAAGGATCGGCGTATGCCCAACTGTAAAAAGACCGTAGCTTGCTGATTGCACTCCAAATAGACAGTCAGCGCATTGCTCATTAGCATTTACGCCAAACATATTTGGTAAAGTCGAGAAGGCGCTAGTAGCATCAACGCGCTCGATTTTACTTAATCCTAGATCAAGGGCGATCGCTAATTTGACATTGTAAGAGATGGCTCGTATCACCTCTTGGAGTAGCTGACCTGATGCAAGCTTTTGATCTAGCTTTTGATTTAACTTTTGATTATTAGTGCGATCGCCTAAAACTTCAACTTTGCCATTAAAGCCATTACGAGATTTTAGTTGAACAAGAGTTTGAAGATCTGTTTGAAGTATTGACCCAGCCATATAATTGCTTAAAACGGCGATCGGCAGCCCTGACAAACATACATCAGCGCGATCGCCTGTGCTGTTAATAATTGCTCCATCGGAGCCAAGTGTCGCAACTGGTAAAGATGTTGCAAAGGTATTAGAATCAACAGCCTTTTGCTGAGCCGACCCAATTTCTACCATCTCGGCAATTTGCTTGTCGATAGTAAGATTTTCATTATGTAAAGCTTTCCGATCAAGCTCAGTTACCACGTTGCCCATGACCACATAAATTGTCGTAGCAGGAGTTATCTGCCACATTTGCTGTACTAAGGCGTAGGTAAATGCACCGCTACTAAATCCTGACCATTGAGCATCGGCACACAGCATATCGCCTGACACTGCTCGTAAAGTTGTGCCAATTGGCGATTTCTCGACTGGCTGTTTTTTGATCTGTTCTATTTCTAGCGGTGGCTGCCATTTTTTAAGTCCAATCCGCGATCTCAATCGAAAATTACCAATCGCTGATACATTTGGATAATAATATCCCGCATCAATCACGCTCAAAAGCCGATCGGTAGCGATCGCTTGCAGCCAGCTACGCCATTCTTGTTCAGTAATATCCTTTAGGTTTTCAAGATTTTGGGGTAAGCCGCTATCAACGGGGACAAGCGTATTGTAATTACCTAGCCGCGAACCATGTCCGCTAAAATGCACTACTACTAAATCATCGGGCAAAGTTTGGGCGACTAAATGGGTAGTGATGGCTTCAAAGATGTTATTGCGGGTGGCTTCACGATCAGTCAGGGTAACAATATCTTGCGGTGCAAAGCCAAACCGATGAATCAGCAATTCCTTTTGCAGCTCCACATCATTAACGCACCCATGCAAAGGCAACCATCCATTTGATGCGAAATTTTGGGAAATGTCTTCTTTAGCATCGTATTGATTAATCCCAATCAATAGCGCTCGTTTGCGTTGCGTTGATGTACTCGCTTGTTGGATATATTGCTCTGCGGCAAAAGCTAGGCGATCGCGAGACAGAAATTGCCATCCGATCAAACTGGTCAGCCCTGCCTGTAAGAATTGTCGCCGTGCAATCCCCATATCTATGCCATGAATTCCTTTATTTTATGACGATTGCTTTTTTAATTAAACCTGATTAACTACATCTGATTTTAATTTTTTGTAAATCAAATAAAAGAGTTAGTCTTGATCAACTTTACCTGTCAGACGCTGATCAAACTCTTTCTCATAATTACTATCCTGAGTGCCGAGTAATTTGTCCCAGAATGTGAAATATAGCCCGTAGTGCAAAGTGTACTTAAGATGATGAATGGAATGATGTGCAGGTCCAATAAACCATTTACCTAGCCAATGGTGAGGAAATGATAGTGGAAGCCGATCAATACCAAGATGATTTAATACAGCACAAACCGTCATTGTCGTGAGTACTGCAATTAAGGTGATGAAATGTAGTGGCACAACAAAGACAATGCCAATTAGGAATAGAGAACTAATTATTGCCTCTAAAGGATCAAAAGCAAATGAAGTCCATGGGGTGGGATAGCGCGATCGGTGATGCCCTTGATGTAACCAATGAAAAAGTAATGGATGATGAAACAATCGATGCGTAAAATAGAAGTATGCATCTTGAAGAATCAACACAGAGACATAACTAGCTCCTAAATACCACAGTCCATATTGTTGCGGGTCTTCATATATACAGGTAATACCCCAACCGTATATCGACAAAGTAAATGCAGCAGCGATCGCAAACACCGCTGCTGAGAAAACTGAAAGTTTAATATCGCGTTGAATCGATTGCCAAGAGGGAGCTTGATGCGGCGAATTTTGATTAGCAAAAGACTGCCCCAAATTTGAATAAAAGAACCAATACGTTCCTCCTGCTACTAGAAAATATCGTGCCACAATAATCCCGAAGAACGCGAATCCATAAAACCCAAATGAGTGGTCTAGCAATTTCATCTCCTTGTCATTTACGCTCTGCGATAAAAAATGAATCTGATCAGCGAAACTGTAAGATAGCTCAAGAGTGCATAAGCAATAATCGCGATCACAATATTCACATCAAGTATATTTGCCCCACCATCTGAAGTAGGACTAATAAACAAGGTAGAAAAGGGAGCAACAAAAGGCGCTGATAGATTATTAATAAATCTAGCAAATTCATTTTGGGGATTAGCCCCAAACAAACGTAAAACGAACCGCAACCCAAGCAGAATTTCTAACAATCCTGTCAGCCAGTAAATGCTATTAACTATTGAGATATAGGCATTAGTTTTTTTAGCTGTTTCCAAGCTGTGTTCCTCTTGACGAAGTCGAAAAGCTTCTTCTTCATTTAGCAGTTCTTTTCGCCGCTCGCGATTGTTCTCATCGGGTTGTTTAGGATTCATTCTTAGACCATTAAATATTTTTGAATATCTTGAAATTTAGCAATTAATTGCCTAAGTCAATTTAATAACAATAGCTTATCGCCATACTTTGACAGAGCCTTGTTTGATTTTGTAACTCCCATTGATTAAAACTACACAAAATGTAACTGAAGATAGAAATCTAACAAAAACCTAACAAAATTTAACTAAAATCTAGCTAAATGCAAATTGTGGTACTCCAACCAGTTGTGCTACTCGCATTGCTGAGGAGACTGCGCCTTCATGCAACCCATCACCGAGGTAAGCGCCTACATGATAAGTGTTGTAATCGCCATTGGTGGCAATCACTTCATCTCGATACTTAAAAGATTCAGTGGTATATAACGGTGTGTGATGTTCTTGAATGTGAATAATGCGATCGCGTGGTATTAACTCCTCTAATTGGAACGATAGAAAATAACTTTGTGGCGATTTAATATCGCAAAGCTGATTTAGGCAACTGTTGTAACCCCATCGGCTGTCTGTCTCAAAGAAATCAAATTCGGATGGTTGTTTAATGCCATAGCGATCATAAATCGCACTTTCTTTATGAAGTAGAGTAGTGGCATAATTAGCTCTCCAAGCTGAAAATCGTCTAATTTCATCATTAGTAGGATCTGCTAATAGCGCCATCACCTGATCGGGTGGAGTAGCAAACACGACCTTATCAAATTCCTGAGTTTCACTAAGCGATCGCTTGATTTTAACTGTATTTGAGCTTCTCAAAATATACTCAACATCGGCGTTTAAGACCACTTCGCCCTTAAATCGCGTGAGAATTTTTTCGATATAAGTGTACACGCCCCCCTTGATTCTGACCCAGTTGACTGCCACATCGTCTCGTAAGACAGGTAGCGCCAACTCGGCGGGGAAATCATCAATCATCTCCAATGGCATGGAGTAGCTGTACATCACTAGCAATTTCAGCCAAGTATTACGAATACAGGGACGTTTTAAATACGCTGATAGCGGCTGGTTATAAAGATCTTGCTGCTTGGCAGACTTTGTTCGCAACCATAATCTAATTGAGTTTGCATAAAGACTATCGAGCCGCAAATGCTCCATCCACTTTTTAAAACCAGTGAGGTTTTTGTGGATCATTTCATTTGATAGAAAGTGACTGCCATTTTTGAGAAACATGGCTGAACCAATTTTAACGGGTTCTAGTTCCACTTCTAGCTCTTGCATGAGCGCCATAAAGCTACGAAATACGGTTGGAAATTCGAGTACTCCATTTTCTAAAATCTCATGACAATCGGATTGGTTCGGCTGCACATTTTTGTTCAATGTCCGAATATGTCCACCTAGAGTAGATTGCCGCTCAAAAACAGTGACATGATGTCCTTGCTTATCAAGTAGATAAGCCGCAACCATACCACTAGCGCCGCCGCCAATAATCGCGATTTTCATGATGATTAACCTCCAGATTAATAGAATAGATTTAGCCTAAAATCACATCCCCTGATAACCTCTGATATAGCAATGCACCTGTCCAAACTGTGGGCGCAAACCCTGGGTAGCCAGATGAAGCATTACAAAAATAAAATTGCTTGAGTGAAGTTTCGTGATTTAGTCGCCCTAATCCCATGTTGCGAGGTGTCAAACTAGAGCCGTAGGAATTTCCAGAGGGACACCAACAATAACGCTCATTAGTAGTCGGGCTACCCGTGACATGGAAAACCATGTGCTTTCTAAAGTTCGGTATATACTTTTCTTCCACAACATCAAGAATCGCATCGAAAATCTCTTGTTTCTTGTGGTTATAAACTTTGCGATCGCTTTCTCGTAATTGTTTGAAGTAGTCATAGTTTGCAACCGTGAGAAATTCTACAAGTTGGCAATCTTCTGGACAATCGCGGTTTGCTTGTGTCAATAAAGTAGGCGTGGTGATCGCAAAACTTGGATTAGAGAAATCATGGCGATCGTACATTTGAGCAAAGGCTTCATTCAAATTTTGATGCCCTGTATGAAAGAGATTCCAATTACCAAATCCATAATCGCGAAGGTCAATATTTTTAACGGCGCAATACGCCATATAGTTAGATGCTGAATATTCATAGTCGAGTTTTCGACGTATAGCTTTAGAAAACTGCGATTCCCCGATCATCTTGGCAGCTTTTTTTGGATCAATATTGCAGACTACTGTATCACCTGTAAATTCGCAGGTTTGATGAGTGGAGGTATCAATCGCCTCAACTCCTGTAACGGTTCTATCGGTGACTTTAAAATTTATAACTTCATGGTTAAGCAGTACTTTTCCACCATGCGATTCAATTACCTCAACTAGAGAGTTAATTACGCTCTCAAAGTGGTTAGTTGGGTAAAATGCACCTGCTTGATAGCCGCGAAACAAAGCAACCCAAGCATAGAACGAGAGTTGATTTGGGGGCAACAAAAAATCTGGCCATTGCAGAGCTAATAAGGTTTGGACGGCTTGAGGTAACTGAAACTTATCAAAGACATCCTGAAGGGTGCTATTAAGATATTGAGCCGTATTAAATACTAATTTGGGATGCTTTAGTAGTTCTATTGGTTTGATTGGTGGCGAGAGTCTTTTCATCCCTGCGCCAACGGTTTCTACTTCGTCAATAAATCGGCGAATGCGATCGCTAGATTCAGGAAAAAGCGTAGACAGTCTCTGGATTAGTTCTTCTGGCTCAGATGGAATATCTACTGCATAGTCTGGCATTCGCATATGATCAAAGCCATTTGGATCATATTGTTCAAAGGTAACTTCTTGGTCTAGCCCCAATTTTTTGAGTACCCGATTGACAGTTTGTCCTTCTCCACAATCCCATACATAATGAAATTGAGCATTAAACGTATAGTTTTTAGCCATCGTAAAAGTATGCCCAAATCCACCTGGATGCTCGTGAGCTTCCAGTACTTGCACAGTCTTGCCAGAGTTTGCCATCAAAGCACCGAAGGTTAATGCAGATAACCCACTGCCAACAATCAGGTAATCAGATTTCATAAGAAACTCCTTATTTACAGCCCTATGTACTGAATCTAGAAACTAAATCTAGAAACTGAGTTTCATTAAATAGTGTCGCTCAGCAATACTATTTAATGAATTAATGAACTTAATAAATTTTGATTTTTATAGCCCAGTCACTTTGTCATGAGGACTAGAGCTAGGGTCAACGCCCATGCCTGAAACCCAACTCCGCAAAACTGTGATCTGTTCCGAAAATTCAAGTTGTTGAAGCTGTTGCATACATTGAGTAGCTGCCGAATCAAGAGTATAGCCTTCTGGCATCGGAATGATTACTGTTGTATCCATTCCTTGAGCTAATAAGTACCAAAACAACAATTTGGTTGTGTCACTCAATGCACCATATTCTCGACAAATCAAGCAGTTTGTGCGCTCTATTAAATCACGCTGAATTTGTAACTGCTCTTCGTGAGACAGCTCCTTTACTTGGTTGAATAATCCTTCGGCTACAGCGGGTGCTGCGGTGCTAGCTCCAGGAGCAGCAGGGGTAATGGAGTGTCCAACTTCTTTGTAGATAAACCAAAATACAGCAAGCTGTTGATCTGTTGATAAAGATTTGAATGCTGAAACTAATTCGGGATGTAGCTCTTTACTAATTGTCTGCATAATAATCTCCTAACTAATTTTATTTGTTTTTCTGATTTCTGATACTTATATTACTAACGTTTTTATCTAATCAACACTTACTTTAGAAAGACTTTAGAAAGACGATAGAATCAACCAAAAGACGGGTTGTAATATACAACTATTGCTGAGACGACTTGAAGACTTGAAGTTAGTCAAAGAGCGCAATCGATTAACAAGGTTGAAACAAATAATTTTGACCTGTAAACTGCCTGAATCTTTGGGAGAAATCAATAATCTAAAAAGATGCAGGGATATAACAGCTTTTATCGTATTCGTTTAGGTGATTACAGAATATGGATAGAAGTTTTTGAAAATGAAATAATCTTTGTAAGATTTTTGCATCGTAAATATCTTTACGAGTTTTTTCCATAAACCCGATCGCCTATTCCCTCAACATCAAACAGCGATCGCCCTCCCTAAAAAACTTAACACCCGATCGCCTATTTGCCTCATCAAACAATGATCATGTTGGACTAGAACAAGTTTTGTATCTATTCCCAAAAGTTCAAATTGAGAAGATCATCAAGTGAGCGACTAAATTGCCATGTTTCTGGAAACTTTGTCGTTTTATATTCTGGGCGCAATTTTTTGAGACATTGCAGATAAACGGTATCAAGTATTTTTGAATAGTCGTTCTGCAAACTGGGAGAAGTTTCGATTAGATCTTCGATTTCAGGACGAACGTTACGAATTGTGCATTCCCATCCGTTGTATTCAAGTGGCATATCGACATAGCATCGTTTTATAATATGCTCAATGAGAGCGCGAATTTGTCCCTTCAGCGCACTTTTCTGAGCTTTTCCCAATGAATCAATCTCCTCGATCAAGTTGTTAATATCTAGTTGTTTAAAGTCACCAGTTTTTAAATTGCTAATTGTTTCTTCTGTCCATAGCAAGAAATCACGGTCATATAAATTTGATGATTTTGTTGAGATTAAAGCTTGTGTCATTTGTTTGTGACTCCTCGCGAAAGTATGCGATCGCCTACTCAACATTCTAAAGCTAATATAGTTTTTTTATTCTAAATGAAAACTGACTAGATGAGGGTTATAGCTTGACTGATTGCATCTCAATGGTTGTCATGGGTGAAATGAATATTCTTGAAGTCTTGACTGCCGATCATCACTTTCAGCAGGAGGGATTTACAATTCTTTTCTAGCGATCGCCTAAATCATTAGTATCTAACCGCTTTTACTGATCATTTTGCTGATAAATACGGATACGACCACGCTGAATCATCCAAAGTTTGCCAATTATGTTCTCGCGCTGTAATCCTCCGATTAGAGTTTGAATAGCATCGGTCAAATCATCTATTGTTGCTCTGTTAGGAAGTCTTAACACAGCAATTCCTTTGTATTCAGACGGAACGTATTGTAGAGGGTTGCTAAAGTCTAGGTCTAGAGTAACAAGACAGCGATCTTCTGCCTGACAAACTTTGATGACAGTTGGATCGGATGCTGATGTCAGTCCTTGTTCAAGTAGCGTAGAAAGATCGTAACCTGCTTGTTTTAGTTGATTGATTCCTCTTTGACCAATGTTCTCATCTAGTTTAAATTTTATGCTGATTGCTCGATAGGAATGTCAATGTAGCGATCGCTTGACATGGCGGCTCCATAGGCAATGCAAGCATAAATGTCTTCTGGTTGCAGTTGGGGATATTCTTCTATTAGTTCAGGGATGCTAGTACCACTTGCGAGAAGGTCGAGAATTAGGGATACCCAAATGCGATGTCCACGAATACAGGGTTTTCCGAAGCAAATATTAGGATTAATCGAAATTCGGGTTAGCAGTTCTTTTTGTTTCATGACTCTAGTTTTTGGTTATTCCAAGCATCTAATGCGATCGCCATGATGCTC
>JAYVVP010000140.1:0-5135 GCA_043786935.1 Pseudanabaena sp.
TTCCAGCCGATCTTCTGTCCACACATCTAAAAGTAAATCTCGTAAGAACTCAGGATTTTGTTCACATCTAGGTGCAGATAGTAGATTCAAGATTCGAGGCTTGCCAATTACTAACGGATGATCAGTACTAAATACGATCGCTTGTTCAGTTTCTGTACGTATGGTGGCAACTTCACTCCCCGCAGGAATTGCATACGCCTCTGGTAAAGAGGCACTCAAGTAAAATGTTATTTCAGTTTGAGCCGGCGCAGGTGGCTGTAGGCGAATACCAAGTAGTTCTAAAAAGGCGACATAATTGCGGCGCGGCACTTGATTAAACCGCATCAACATCTGATCGGTCAGCCAAGCAAATAATTCGATCAAGGTCACCCCTGGATCGCTAGCATTGTAATTTGTCCATTCTGGACAATAACGCGGAATTCGTAGTAGACACTCATTCACCAACTCAGCAAAAGTGCGATCGTCAAGATCCGATTTTGGCAAATTTGGCAGAAAATCAAACTCTTTCGTCATTACACAACGCCCCTAGGTGAAATATCTCACTAGTAGAATTTTACTAGCTATTGGGCGGTAATAAATAAAATGGATAAACCATACTCCGAATATCATGGTGATCTTTGAGACGATACAGAATTTCTAGATCTAAGCGACCTTTGATCGGATCTGGTTCTGCATAAACACCTGTAACTATAATCCTCGGCTCCCACCTATTCAATGCTTCTTCAACATAGATTCTGGCTAGTAAAATCGTCTGAGGATTCATCGGTGCAAAAGTCAAATCTGATAAGCGACTACCAAAATTAGGTCGATACACTCGTTCTCCTAACTTAGTACTCAAAATAGTGGCGATCGACTCTGCCAAATTGCGATCGCCACTATCAGTTTTTAGTTCACCTTGGACATTTATCCGCAAGGGAAACGAAATGCCCCGACCTAGATAATCTTTTTCTAAATTACTCATATTTGCTAATAGTTGATTATGGAATCTGGACTGTTACTTGTCCAGCAAAATTAATCGAAATCACTCCACCCCAAGTACATATGCATTTTGCAGAATTATTGAGAGCAGGAAAATTACCAATCAAGACAGTTGGCGATCCGACAATCCAAGGTGCAAATGTCGCGGGTATACAGGGTGCTGGTTTTGGCACTCCAGGGACAGGGAGTGCGGTTGCTGCAATAACCACAGGATTAAGCGGCGCTCTACAAAGTCCAAATGACAAAATATTCTTCAACGGGATATGATCCATAATATTTGCGGCTGGAAGATTACCCGCAAGAACAAGCTTCTCAGGAGTTACGACAAGTGGAATTGGTGCAGCCCCAAAACTACATTGCATCATTGCGCTTAAAACGACTTGTTGCCCCATATTTATCTCCCAAAAATATTAGTTACGCTAATTAATCGTTAATTAATTTTAACAAGACTACCTTTGATTGTATTGATACCGCTAGCTTCAACATTTACCATTGGGGCTTCCATCTTCGCTAAAGCTGTACCTTTTATCTGTACCTGCATTCCTTCAATCACAATACCAGAATTAGAGATCTCCACTTTGTTGCTACCAACTTTGAGCGTAATCTTGGTGGTGGCTGATAAGGTAATATTAGCGGCATTGATAGTTAAATCTTTAGTTGTGCCCGTTGTACCAGTTTTAATAATAATGTCCCCCGTTGAAGTTAACTGAATCTCCTTATTGCTATCATCAGCCCGAAATTTATGTTTACCTGTGGTCTCTAATTCGACAAAGTTATCGCTATCATTTAGTCGTACATTATGACCATCAATAGTATTTAGATAAATACCCTTTTTTGTGTCTTTATCTTCTTCCACAAACTGCAATTGATGACCAACCCGAGTTTTAAACGTGCGTAGGCGCACTTTGCCACCAACTACACTATCGGCTACTGCGGCTGGAGGTGCGTCAGTACCGTTCCATACACCACCAATCACATAGGGACGATGAATATCGCCATGCTCGAAAGCCACCAAAACCTCATCATTAACTTCTGGCAAACAATCAAAACCTCTATTTGCGCCCGCTCCTACACTTACGACTCTAGCCCAGTTACTTTCGTGTTCTTCGGTTAGAGTTGGGAACTTAACTCTCACACGTCCCCAAGCTTTAGGATCATTGTTATTGCTAACTACTCCCACCAACATCGTTTGTCCAGGTTGTAAATGAGGTTTTGATGACAACATAGAAAACAAATTTCCGCCGCGTAGACTTCGGACACTGAAGTGTGTAGTGTACGTTCCTGCCTGAAATGAGTGACGAGTTTCAGAAACATAGTAACTACCGCTGTAGATACCGATCCCAGTCATTTTTATGACACGACCTGGTCTAATCTTAGGATTTCCTTCACCTTTAGCATCAGCATTAACAAATTCCCCACCTAATTCATCACATAGTGACTGAGCTATTTTCTGAGCTTCATTGGCACTAAAAACTGGCTGATCTACAACGATCATTTTGGGTTGGCTGTTAAATTTAGAGCTAGCTTGTTTGCCTGTACCAGCATCAGTTGTGGTAATTACTGCCCCTGTTGCTGCTGTAGAAACGATCGCTTCTTTTTTCGTATAGTCCCAACCCCTTACTTCAACAGAGCTAACTTGCTCACTACTAGTGACACGCACTCGAAAACTATGAATATCCTCTAACCATTTAAGAGTTAGTTCTTGATCTTGAGTAGGTTTGCGAAAGTTTAACTTTGCATCTTGGACATATAACTCAAATCCATTACGAGCTGCTCTTTCTCGCAAAAATTCCATATTTGTCTGATTTTCTTGAAAAACATATTCATGGACAATAGTGGTATTAGTGACAGTCCCAGCCAAAATACCAGCTTCACTAATCAGTTGAGTGACAATATCACTATCTGTTATATTTTGGAAGGAGCGATTATACCGTCCTCGGTTTAACCGATGCGAAATATCGTAACCACGAATGATGATGGGAGCCTGAGATTTTTCATTAAGTTCAGTTTCTATTGCAGTAATTTCGCCATCTATGACATAGCCTGTCTCTTCTTGAGAAAAACCAGTGTCTCCTGTAGTGCTAGAGGTGAAACCAACTTTTATTTTTTTGCCGATTGCGAATTGACTTTGGTGCTTCCAACGGCTGTCTGAGTTGCCAGGAAAATAATTATTATTGATAATGATCGTAAACATTGCTGGTTGATTGATACTTTCTTCGACAGATATTTCCAGAAGGTCTTCAAGCAGATCAGCAGGAGCAGGAGATCCATCAATCTTTAGTAAGGGGGCGGCAATATATAGTGGCATTAGTGATTTTAAGTAGGTTTATTTTTTAATTTAAAAATAGTTTAAAAAATGGTTTTAGAGTTGAGTGGCATCGACTTCTTCTAAAGATATATCTACAATTGCTCTAACAGGAGTACCGTCCGTGAGAAACATGGTTAGTTTATAGCTTACTTGTTTGACAAAGCATTTTAAATACTGGTTTTGTCCCCATGCAAATACATATACAGGTGGTCTTTCTAGCGTTCCTACAAAGTCTGTGGCTTTGAGAATCGGATCAATTAACGTGAGAACACTTGTCCCAGCTTCGTAAGTGTCAAACATCAAATTGCTAAGTGAAAGACTGACTGGCTCTGGAAAAGCAAAGGTAACTTTGGGTAGCCCTGAAGCAGTACGCGCGCCCGCAGATCGATTGAGGCTAACCGATCGCTGAAATTGTAACTCAGTAGGATTGAACTGAAAGTTAATGGCTGTTGCGCCTGCATCAGTGGTTGTGAGCATTGCTTTTACAAGTTGACCTGTCATAATTTGTCCTCCTAAAATTTACTGGTTGAGAATATTTACTAGAGCCAATCGTTACCAAGGCAATCGACCCTGATATCTAGATCCTTGTCGTTCTTTGTCTATTTCTAAACGTTGTTTCAACAAGATATATATTTCTTGAGCAAGAGTTTCAAGATTTTGGGAGAAGTTCTTTTCATCTTCACTTTCTTGCTCTTGAGGTGGATTCATCGAGACTTTTGTTTCTGGTAAAGTTTCTGCGCTTAGTTTGCGTTGGATTTGATGGGATTGAGTATTAGTGATTTTATTAGGATTTCCTTTTTGTAAGCCTGTTGGTGTTATGTATAAGTCCTGATCATCACTCGCATTCTCTGTATAAGTACTATCTAGCGATCGCTGAATAGTTGATTGCTCGCTAGTAGAACTTGGGGAAGAACTAGAAGTAGAACTTGCTAAAGAACTGCGATCGCTAGAGCTAGTTTTTTGTTTGTGTAAAGAACTTGTAGATAAATTATTAGAACTCTTTGGAGTTGGTAAGTTTGCCAGCAATTCAGATATATTTGACCAGCCCATAGAGCTAGTCTCACTATTATCATAACTATTTTCCTGCTTGGTCTGAATTGTAGTAGATGAATTATTTAATAAGCTATTTAGAATGGGACGAGTAGAGCTAGATGTTTGGGTGGGCTGAGGCGAAGTAGTGATTGACGGCTTATCTGAAGTAAGTGAGGCGAAATTTCCTAGATGCTCTGTTTGACCCAAATTTTCGATGACTGTAGGTAATTTTAACTCAGGGGAAACACTAGAATCTGTAATCATTTGAATGGTCGTTTGATCATCCTTCTTTTGTGCGAAGGTTTCAGGATGAGATATATCAGCTTTTCTCTGAATTGATAAATCCGATTGGCTCTGTACATCCTGAAGGCGATCACCTTGCTCAATATTACTATTTACAATAGACAAATCAGATTTTCTTTGCACTTCTAAAGTGCGATCGCTTTCTAAAATAGAATTATCTACCAAAGTTTGAGGACTAATTAAATCAGATTTTCTTTGGACTTCTAAAGTGCGATCGCTCTGTGAGACATCAGCAGAAACAGGAGATAAATCCGCAACTCTTTGAACTTCTAAAGTGCGATCGCTTTCTAAAGCAGGGATATCTACTATAGTTTCAGGACTAACTAAGTCAGATTTTCTTTGAACTTCTGAGATATGATCACTCTCTGAGACATCAGCAGAAACAGTAGATAAATCAGCAACTCTTTGGACTTCTAAAGTGCGATCGCTTTCTAGAATAGAATTATCTGCTAAAGTTTCAGGACTAATTAAATCAGACTTTCTTTGGACTTCTGCTATACGAGCACCTTGTGAA
>JAYVVP010000141.1:0-5126 GCA_043786935.1 Pseudanabaena sp.
CTTTCTAAGGCTTAGCCGCAAAACTTCCTGTCTTTTTTTGTCTCTGGACTAGTTCATTTACCCATGTACAGCTTACAGAAAACCGCGCTGCGACTTCCCGCATCGTACTTTCTCCTGCTTGATACGCTGCAATAACTCGTTCTCTCAAATCCTGTGAATATGGCTTTCCTTTTTTCATTTTCCCTCCATTTCAACCTGTTCTGGCTCATCTGAAAACCGCTATATTCAATGGATAGACTAGAACAGTATCGCCAAATTATTCAAGAAATTCTTAGCCGTTATTTACTAAAACGTAGATGCAATTCTCATAATTATAGATTAGGTAATATCTTTGCTTTTTTATTGCCGAAAGATGATCGCTTGATTACCGCCTTTTTGAAGTTCATAAGGAACTTGGATAACTTCTGAGCTAATACCTTCTTTGGCTAAAGTGTTACATATTTCATTTATGTAAGGAGATCGCGCTTGTGCCAAAGTTAGTAATGGGAAAACCCGAACTTCTTCGGCAATGCGACATAGTTCGCGTATTGAGTCTAAATGGAAGTCAAAACTAAGATGCTCAGAATAGAGAAAAAGAAAATGTGAACATAGTGCAAGCTGAAACTGATGGTCAATAAAATCTAGTTTTGGTAATTCGGCGTTAATATATCTACCTTCGACTTTGCCGCGATCGTAATCTTTAAGAAATATCGCGATCGCCTCTTCCCGATTGGCGCGTAAATCTTCAGGTGATTGGTGATAGCTCCATATCCAATTATTTGGTGTGTTACGAACTTGTTCAATAATGTTATCTACACAAGCATCAAAACGACTTTTAATTTCATCCGTAGTAAATTGATAAATCGGATCGATGGAGACAACTTGATAACTTGCGGCGGTCATCTCAGCATTAAAACTTGCTGGACCATCACCAATGCCAATTATAGATTTTTGGAGATCGCTTTCTGTTAACGCAAACATTAACTCATATTCCGCCTTCGACCGTCCAAACGGCACAACTCGATCTAATATCATCATAATTTTACGTTTTAATCCAAAAAATAAAGGGAGGCGCTTTGCGCCTCCCTTTATTTTTTAAGTGTTAGTTACAGTGCAGCAGCCAATTTTAATTCATTGGTTTCTAGAATTTGTTGAAGCTCTTCAGCATCAACAGTTTCACGCTCAACTAAATCGTGAGCAATCTTATCGAGAACATGACGGTTATCAATGAGAAGTTGCTTCGCTCTGCGGTAAGCATCGGCTACCAAAATGCCAACTTCTTCATCAATAGTAGCGGCAGTCTCTTCAGAAAAATCACGCTCTGCGGCGATGTCACGACCGAGGAACATATTGCCATTGGAACGACCAAGTGCAACAGGACCGAGCTTATCGCTCATCCCAAAACGCATCACCATTTGACGGGCGATTGCGGCAACTTGTTGGAGGTCGCTTGATGCACCAGTAGTTACTTCTTCTGCACCAAAGACGATTTCTTCAGCGATACGACCACCGAGGGCAACCGCCATCTGGTTTTGCAAATAGGAGCGGCTTTGCATTCTTTCTTCAGTTGGCAAGAACCATGTCAAACCACCAGCACGACCGCGAGGGATGATTGTAACTTTTTGGATTGCATCATAGTCAGGCATTAAAGCACCCACTAGCGCATGTCCAGCTTCATGATAAGCAACAAGTTCTTTGCGCTTTTCGCTCATCACCCGATCTTTTTTCTCTGGTCCTACCAAGACGCGATCAACTGCATCATTAATCTCATCCATCGAGATCTCGGTCAAGTTACGACGAGCAGCTAAAATTGCGGCTTCGTTTAACAAGTTAGAAAGATCAGCACCTGTAAAACCAGGGGTACGACGAGCAATCTTTTCAAGATCGACATCCTTAGATAAAGTCTTACCACGAGCATGGACACCGAGAATTTCTAGACGACCCGCAAAGTCAGGACGATCAACAACAACTTGACGATCAAAACGACCTGGACGCAACAATGCTGCATCAAGTACATCAGGACGGTTAGTTGCAGCAACGATAATGATGCCTGTATTACCTTCAAACCCATCCATCTCAGTTAGCAACTGGTTAAGAGTTTGTTCACGTTCATCGTTACCACCACCTAAACCAGCGCCACGTTGACGACCGACTGCATCGATTTCATCGATAAATACGATACAAGGGGCATTAGCTTTAGCTTGCTCGAACAAGTCACGCACCCGAGATGCACCAACACCAACGAACATTTCTACAAATTCTGAACCAGAAATACTGAAGAAAGGAACGCCTGCTTCACCTGCGACCGCACGAGCTAGCAAGGTTTTACCAGTACCAGGAGGTCCCACTAGAAGTACCCCTTTAGGGATTTTTGCACCGACAGCAGTAAAGCGATCGGGATTTTTGAGGAAGTCTACAACTTCAGTAAGTTCAAATTTGGCTTGCTCAATACCTGCAACATCAGCAAAAGTTACTTGTGTTTGCGGCTCCATCTGCACACGAGCGCGAGACTTACCAAAATTCATGGCTTGGTTACCAGGTCCCGATTGAGCGCGACGTAGTAAGAAGAAAAGACCAACTAAGAGCAAAATTGGCAGAACTAAGCTACTCAATGTCTGTACTAATGCGCCATCAGTGCGACGAGGGGCAACATCTAGTTCAACATTGTTATCTCTGAGAGTTTTGATAAATTCAGGATCATTAGGCAGATTTACCCGAACCTTTTTCTTGCCTTCAGCTCCGCCTGGGACGGTTGCTTCTGCAAAAGTTCGATCAGGACTGAGGGTGATTCTTGAAACACCTGCTGGTTTCTTTCTGACTTCTTCAAGAAGTTTGCTATAGCGCCATTCCCCTTGAGCGGCTGGCTGACTATCGAGGAGCGTTGTCCCTAAAGTGATGACGACAATGCCGAGCAGCGCATATAAACCGAAATTTTTCCACTTTTTGTTATTGTCGTTTTTATTATTGCTTTTCACTACTACTCCATCTATAAAAAAGTTCTTAGATGATTTTGCCAAGAACGAATGATTTAATTAACTAATCTTAACGCAAGCCGTCTTAAATCTGTATAAACGACCTCACAATACCTCTATGGATCGATAATATTTTTCTTAGTAAGCGATCGCTATTTAGTTTCTTAATCGTCAAGGAAATGCTGAATCAAAGATTTGACAGATGACGTGGGTTATATTTTTAAGTGATTCGCTGACCAACCACCTTCTAGAAATATCCATGAAACCAATCGTCAGTCTTATACACACCTCTAGTTACGAAACTGCATCGTTGATGCAAGCTTTAGAGGCAGTACTTGTACCGCTAGGAGGCATGTCTAGTATTGTCAAATCAGGCGATCGCGTATTACTTAAGCCTAATTTGCTCACAGGTTCACGTCCTACCAAAGAATGTACAACCCGCCCCGAACTGGTGTATTGCGTTGCCAAAATGGTGCAAGATGCTGGTGGAAAGACATTTTTAGGAGATAGCCCAGCTTTTGGTAGTGCTAAAGGGATTGCTAAAGCAAATGGCTTGTTGCCACTAGCCGAAGAACTGGGGCTGCCTATTGTTGAGTTTCATGGCAAACGCTACGAAACTGAGGGATCAGGCGAATTACAACATTTGCGTCTGAGTAAAGAGGCGATGGAGGCTGATGTGGTGATTAATCTGCCTAAGGTCAAATCTCATATGCAACTGACCCTTACCCTCGGTGTCAAAAATCTATTTGGCTGTGTGCCTGGCAAAATGAAAGCTTGGTGGCACATGGAAGCGGGCAAAGATGTAGAAAGATTTGCTCAAATGTTGATTGAGACAGCCAGAGCGATTAATCCTGAACTGACTATTCTTGATGGTATTGTCGGACACGAAGGTAATGGACCTAGCGGTGGGGAGCCAAAAGATTTAGGTGTTTTAGCTGCTTCTTGTGATGTTTTTGCGCTTGATCGGGTTATGGTGGAGATCTTAGGAGTTAAACCCTTAGATGTACCCACAGTTGCCGCCGCCATCCGTTCGGGTCTGTGCAGCGATCTTGATGCTATTGAAGTTATTGGCGATCCGATCGCCCAACTGAAAATCTCTGACTGGAAACTCCCCTCTACAATGATGGCAATTGACTTTGGAATGCCAAGAGTCCTGCGATCAACATTTAAACATTTATACATTAAGTTCATTAAAGAACCGTTCAGCGCTTATGCCCGCACTTAAAAGTCAGCCAATTATCTTACTGGTTGAAGATGCACCTGACAACCAAATTTTGATAGAGAATGTGTTTCAAGACTCAGGTTATTGCGTCACTTGTATCCAAGATGGTCAGGCTGCTTTAGATTGGCTAGAAACAAATCATCCCGATCTGATTTTGCTGGATTTATCTTTGCCAGAGATAGACGGCTGGGAAATTGCGAGACAACTCAAAGCTAGCGATCGCACTGCGAAAATCCCGATTGTGGCAGTCACAGCCCATGCAATGAAAGGCGACAAAGAAGCGGCGATCGCCTCAGGTTGTGATGATTATCTGACAAAGCCTTTAGATATTGATTTGTTAGAAGCCTGTGTCAAGCAATGGTTAGAGAAACAATAAAAGTAAAGGGGCGATCTGCGTCTCTTTATTTTTATTGACCATATATTCACAGTCAGCTAGAAACAAAAGCTAAGATTTATTTATAACTGATGTTGCGTTGAACGAAAACTGTCCTTACCTCCCCGCCCTCTCGCCCAATGAGAATTCTGGGATAAGGACTTTAGAAGTTTTGACGTTACATTAGTAAATATTAAGAGTTAAAAATTCCGCTTAATAAATTCTGTTCATTTAATTTTTAATTATCGAATATTTAGGATAAGCATCACATAAATGCTCTCTATCCTAAATTTAAAACTATCAATTTATAAATTTTAGGAAATTGTTTTATGTCTGGTCGCGTTGGAGTACTGCTTTTAAATTTAGGAGGTCCTGAAAAGTTAGAAGATGTCTATCTTTTCTTGTATAACCTGTTCGCCGATCCAGAAATTATCCGCCTCCCCATTCCCTTTTTGCAAAAGCCGATCGCCTCATTGATCGCTGCTAGTCGCGCTCCTATTAGCCAAGAAAATTACCGAATGATTGGCGGTGGCTCTCCTTTGCGGCAACTTACTGAAGAGCAAGGCGAAAACATCGAAAA
>JAYVVP010000142.1:0-5092 GCA_043786935.1 Pseudanabaena sp.
CTCGGTGAGCCTGCTGCTGCCGATCGCGTCCAAAAAGCTGTAGAAGCAGTTATTGCTGAAGGTAAGTATGTAACTTATGACCTTGCTCCAGCAGGTAGCTCATCTGTGGGTACGCAAGAGATGGCTGAGGCGATCGCGGCTAAAGCTGCACCATAAAAATTGAAAGATTTGTAGAACGCTTTGCGCCCTAATCAAATTCATAAATTCATAATTAGAGGAGGTGCTTTGCGCCGCCTCTATTTTTTCGGGTTTGTCCTGTTACAGCGTCAGTCAAAATGATATGATGTGCCAAAAGTCTCGCTGTTCAAGGTTGTTGAGATCGTTAAGGCAAAGTTATGGCAGATAATTCAGGTAATTTTTGGGGAGGTTTTCTCTTCGGAGCGGCGATCGGCGGCGTAGTTGGCGCATTGGTTGCCATTAAACTCACTGAACCAGAAGATGAGACAATTTATGGAAAATCAAATGGTGAGCAACTACTTGATAAACCCCAGACTGCTAACGAATTTGCCCGCCGCAATCTCGAAAAGAAAATTGCTCAACTTAATGCCGCGATCGACTCAGTTAGTCAAGAGCTAGCGACGACTGAAGGTAAAAACGGTCGCAAGCAAGCATCGCTTGAATCATTGCGTGAGTTAAATATCGATGATAATAAATGATCATTAAGTGATAATTAAAAATCCTGACTTTTACTGCGTTCAGTAGAATGATGGAAGCTATTTCTCTAATTGTTCTATAACCTAACGATCTCTTATGGCAGTTATTCTTGGTACGGTCAGCTCCTTTATCTCAATTTACTTGGGCTTGCTATTTATTCGCGTCCTGTTAACTTGGTTTCCAAACATCAATTGGTCTAATCAGCCTTTTACAGCGCTTAGCCAGATTACCGATCCTTATCTCAATCTATTTCGTTCGATTATTCCGCCACTTGGAGGAATGGATTTTTCGCCAATGCTTGCTTTTTTAGCACTCAGTTTCTTGCAACGTGCTCTTGCTCCATTGGCTGCAAGCGCGGGTATGGGCTTTTAATGTAAGCTTATTTTAAAGTTTTTTTGATTTAAAGTTTATTTACGCTGGGTTCACGTTAGGAAATATACATGACGGGTTTGTTAGATTTGAGCGGAAAAACTGCTCTTGTGACTGGGATTGCCAACAATCGCTCGATCGCTTGGGGCATTGCCCAAAAGTTACATGAGGCTGGCGCAAAACTTGGGATAACTTATTTACCAGATGATCGCGATCGCAACAAAGGCAAGGTTGCTGAATTGACCGAATCTTTGACACCGAGTTTTTTGTTGCCTTGCAATGTGCAAGATGACTCACAAGTAGATTCACTTTTTACATCAATTGCCGAGCAATGGGAAAAAATTGATATTCTGGTGCATTGTTTGGCTTTTGCTAATAAAGAAGATTTATCTGGCAACTTTTCCGATGTTTCTCGCTCAGGGTTTCAGCTCGCTCTAGATGTAAGTGCGTACTCATTAATCCATCTATGTCGGGCTGCCAAACCTTTGATGAAAGATGGTGGCAGTGTAATTACATTGACTTACATTGGTGGGGCAAAAGTAGTTCCTAATTACAATGTGATGGGTATCGCTAAGGCTGCATTAGAGATGAATGTGCGTTACTTAGCTTCAGATTTGGGTGCAGACAATATTCGGGTAAATGCGATTTCCGCAGGACCGATTCGTACACTTGCTTCAGCAGCGATCGGCGATTTCCACAAAATGCTTCGTCATTATGAGGAAATATCACCTTTGCGGCGTTTGGTTACTCCTGAAGATGTTGGCAATGTGGCGACTTTCTTGGGTAGCGATTTATCGAGTGCTGTAACGGGACAAATTATTTATGTGGATGCTGGTTACGAAGTGATGGGTGCTTAGTTTGATTAACTAGTGCTGCTTAATACAGATACCTGATCCAGCTAACTTTTTTTGCGATCGCCAATCTTTTACTTTTTACTTACCTGACAAGTCTTTTAAAAAATTCCCATGCAAACGGATATCTTCAAAGAGCTATTTCCATTATTTGATGCTGCTAGCGTCGAGACTTTGGAATGGCTCCTCGCTGAAGCAGTAGAACGAGACTATCCTGCGGGACGGGCAGTGTTAATGGAGGATGCCTGGGGTAATGCCGTATATTTCATCCTTTCTGGTTGGTTGAAAGTGCGATTTTTGCGAAATCAAGATGCCACGACTTTAGCTGTATTGGGCAATGGAGACTTTTTTGGGGAAATGGCAATTCTCGATGAGTCTCCCCGATCTACAGATGTTGTTGCTTTTACGCCAGTTCGCGTTATGAGTATTCCTGCCCAAAAGTTTATTCAGTTTTTGTTTAAAGATCCCCAATTGCATCATCGGATGTTGCAGCTAATGGTACGTCGGTTACGAAAAACTAATCAGCGCACTCAGTTACGCCAGCAATTACCTGCGGTGAGAATTGCGATCATTTTGACGGGCTTGGCGGAAAGCTATGGCAGTAAATATGACTCAGGTATTGACCTCTTCAATATGCCAATCCAAGATATTGCTGATCTCTCAGAAGTAAGTCCTGAAGACGCTACTAAAGTATTAGACAAACTTAAAGAAAAAGGTTGGATTGCGATCGATCTGAAACGTCAGGTTATGAGCATAACTAACGAGAAGCAAATGTCACAGTTAGCAACATTTCGTTAAAAAAAGGGCTTGCCAAGCAAGCCCTTTTTTTAGATTGAGAGAACAAGTTTTCCTGTAGTCGAACCAGTCTCAAGTAGTTGGTGTGCTTGAACCGCATTAGCAAGTGAAAAGACTTCACTAACATGAATTTTGAGCTTTCCTGAGTCAAATAATTCTGCACATTCAGTAAGAATTTTTGCTTGTTGGATTTGCAGGTTAGTTTGTCCTAGCAACATGGGCGTGAGCATAAGCTCAAAGCTAAAGCGGAGATTGCGAGTACGAGCAACTTTCCAGTTGATGTCTGTGGGTGGTTCTAAAATGGTAACGAGATCGCCATAGATTTGCACAGCGGGAAAGGTTTGCTCGATCAGGTTCCCGCCTACAGTATCGAAAGCTAAACTCACACCTTCGCCATTTGTCCAAGCGATCGCGGCTTCGACAAAATCAGTTTGCTTATAAAGAATTGGATATTCTGCGCCTAAGTCTCTTACAAATCTTGCTTTGGCTTCCGAGCCAACTGTGGTGCAGATATTTGCACCTTTGAGTTTCGCTAGCTGAATAGCAACATGACCGACCCCGCCTGCTCCTGCATGGATCAATATATTGCGAGGGGTTGCCGTTGATTCTAAACGTCCACGATCAAATAGAGCTTCCCATGCTGTAAGTAAGACAAGCGGAGCGGCGGCGGCCTGTTCAAAACTGAGTGATTTAGGTTTATGGGCAGCGAACTTTTCGTCAATTGTAGTTAATTCAGCATAGTTACCTTGATGCGAACCCAATCCGCCGTTGCAAAAATAAACTTCATCACCGATCTGGAATTTGGTAACATCTGCCCCAATCGCTTCCACAATCCCTGCACCATCACAACCGAGAATTGATGGTAGGCGATCGGGCTGAAATGTACCTTGACTACGCAATTTAGTATCAACTGGGTTAATCCCTGCGGCTTTAAGTCGCACCAGAATTTCTGTGGAAGATTTAATAGTTGGTTCTTTTACATTGGCGAGTTGCAGCACATTGGGATCACCTGATGCGGTCATCAAAATTGCTTTCATTTTATACTCCTTAAAAAATAGTGCTATAGCAATTCTAAATTATTTAAGAGAAGCTTCGACTACGCTCAGCTATCGGTATACGCTGGCTGAGCGTAGTCGAAGCCAATATTCTCACCAATCATTTAGGATTGCTATATCTACTTAACCAACAATTAAAAAGAAGTTTCAGGCAATTTCTCCTGTGGTTTCTATTGTGGTGAAGGTGGATTTGCAGGTTTAACGCTTGGAGTCGGTGACTGACGAATCACATTACTATCTCCAGAACGAGGAGCACTTTGAACAGAGCGAGTTTGCCAATCCCCAAAAAATCGATTCATTGCCGAAAATCCTAAGAATGCAGTTCCACCCATAATTGCTAGTAATACAATTAGAGTTGTCCATGTCTCCACGCCCTCAGCGATGCCATAGCGAGTACGGTAGGGATCAATTTTAGTCTGTTGATCGCGATCGCGAGCCGTGACGGGGCGACGAAACCGCAATCGACGATCGTCAAGCTTTTCTAATAAAATCCAACCTGCTTGAGCTTCTTCAGCACAGACTTTGTTCAAAACTTTGCGACTACGGAAACCGCCGCTACTAGTACGCAAAATTTTAAATTCCCAGCCTTTAGGCTGATCGCTGGATGTGTTGGACTCGTAGCGAGTGAGGTTTTCTTCTTCCACTTCTTCCCGCAGCTTGTTACCTTGTTTTGCTCGAAATATTCTATCGATTATCACGAACTGAATCCCAATATCGAGAATGATAGTACTTATAATAATTGCGTTAACGGTCAGCATATTTGCTTGACTGGGGATCTGCAAAAGTATACACGCTGATGCGGACTATTGCACTCAAGATATTGACTGTAATATTACTAAGCGCGATCCCGCTTCAAAATTAGAAGAGAACGCTATTATGATATTAATATAAAAATAAGCCAATAAGCTTTTGTTAATCATCATATGAACTCTATTGTCTTAATGGCGGAAGTCTTGTCCGATCCAGAGCTACGCCGTACTCCTGATAACCAAAGCTCGATCGCTTCATTTCTTGTCCAGTTTGCTGGTGGACGCGCCGAAGAAGCCCCTTATCGGATCAAGGTTGTGGGCTGGAATAATTTAGCGGACGAGATTATGGAGAAATATCATAAAGGCGACCAAGTTGTAGTCGAAGGTCGCTTGCGTCTGGATACAGTTGATCGCGGCACTTACAAAGAAAAACGTACAGAACTAATTGCTCAGCGTGTTCATGGTTTTGGAGCCACTGACAGTACTTCAAGTGTATCTATGCCCTCCTCTACGTCGACGACAACAGCACGCAGTACAAATAAAGCCGCAAATAGTAATCCATCTAATGCGCCTAGCAATGTTGTGCCGACCGCCAATAATTATGTTCCTGTTGCCTCAG
>JAYVVP010000143.1:0-5077 GCA_043786935.1 Pseudanabaena sp.
CCTACAGAGCCAACGCCATCTGATAATCCAAATCCTAAGCCTGATGATGCTAATGATGTGCTGACAAATAGGCTAATTGAAGTTACAGGTGCTGGTTACGATCCTAGTAGTGGCAAGGTAAAGATTCCTCAAGATTCGGAAATTGTTTGGAAAGCCAAAGTTTTACTAATTGGTTCTGCACTTTGTTCTAATGCGCGTCTGGTACATCTTAACGCGCCAAGTCGTTGGCAAGAAATTGGCGATCCCACCGAAGCGGCTCTCTTAGTGGCGGCGGGAAAAGCAGAACTGAATTTAGAAGATCTTCAAAAGCGGTATCCACGATTACGGGAACTTCCTTTTGACTCACGCCGCTTGATGATGACAGTGGTATTGAATTGGCAAGATTCAGAATTATGGTCAAGTCCATCTCCCAATCTTGCCTTTACCAAAGGCGCACCATTAGAAGTTCTCAAACATTGCCAGTGGATTTTGCGCGATGGCAAATCTCAGGAGTTGACCCATGACTATTGGGATGAAGTTGTCAGAGCTAATGATGACTTGGCAAGGCAAGGATTTCGGGTGTTAGGTCTTGCCGCGCGTCAGGGAGGACAGGAACTACTCGATCTCAAAGCTCAAGATTTAGAGCAAGATCTAATCTTTATCGGGCTAGTTGCCATGTTCGATCCACCGCGTGAGGAAGTACCAAAGGCGATCGCTCAATGTCATCAAGCAGGCATTAAAGTAACGATGGTCACTGGTGACTATGGACTGACCGCCGAAGCGATCGCCCGTCAGATCGGACTAGTCAGCGACAAGGTGCGTGTGATCACAGGCGAAGGCATGGGACATCTCTCGGACGCGCAACTAAAGCAAGTGGTGAAATATCGACATGGCTTAGTATTTGCACGGATGTCGCCTGAACATAAATTGCGATTGGTGCAAGCGTACAAAGATGTTGGTGAAATCGTGGCGGTGACAGGGGATGGTGTAAATGATGCCCCCGCCTTACGAGCTGCGAATATCGGCATTGCGATGGGACAAAATGGTACGGATGTAGCGCGGGAAGCGGCAGATATCGTATTAACCGATGATAACTTTGCAACGATTGTGGTAGCAATCGAGCAAGGACGGGCGATTTATCAGAATATTCGCAAGTTCATGACCTATATCCTTGCCTCAAATGTGCCAGAAATCGTACCATTCTTAGGAATGGTTGCCTTCAAGATCCCGCCTGCGCTAACAATTTTACAAATTCTGGCGGTGGATTTGGGTACTGACATGGTTCCTGCCCTCGCGCTGGGAGCGGAAACTCCCGAAGCAGGAATTATGGATCGTCCACCTCGTCCTAAACAAGAATTTCTGCTCAATGTTCCCTTACTAATTCGCGCCTATCTGTTTTTGGGAGTAATTGAAGCAGTTCTATCAATGTTGGGATTTTTTATGGTCTGGTGGAGTTATGGTTACTCGTTAGCAGATTTGCAACAAGTGACACCGATGATTCTCAACCGTACTGCCGATCCCACGGTGACGGGAATTTATCGCCAAGCAACAACCATGACTCTAGCAGCGATCGTCGCTTGTCAAGTCGGCAATTTATTCGCTTGCCGTTCGTCTTGGGGTTCCGTATTCCGTCAGTCCTTGTCAAATAATAGTTTGATCTGGTTAGGAATCACTGTTGAATGTGTGGCTCTCTTCGCCTTCATCGACTTCCCTCCCTTTAGACAAGTATTTGGAACCGCCTCATTAGCCAATTGGCATTGGTTGATATTGCTAGCCTGTCCAGCAATTTTGATTATTGCAGAAGAATTTCGCAAGCTATCACTTCGTAATCGGAGACGAGGCAATGTTAAATGAGCTTTTTATTTGATTTGCGTACCATTCTAAACAAATGTTGCGGGAGTGCTTCCCATTGGAGATGCTTTAGTAAATAGGATAATGCCTTTAGGAACGGTTATCCTTCCCGATGGCAGTAAGGGCTCTATCTTTGCTACACATGATGTAAAAAACATTGAAAATCAATAAGGTTTCAATCACGTTATGTATCATACTCAATCAATTTATTCACGAAATCAAGCAATCGCCTGTCATAGTTAAATTTTCATATTACTTACAAAGTAGTAAGCGAGTAATTCAATGAAAAATAAGTTGATATACCGTTTAACTTTATTTTTAGTGGCTTTAGTCATATTTACAGGCTGTGCTTTTAGTTTAGGTGGAATTAGAGGTTCTGGAGTCTTTAAAACTGATTCTAGAGAAGTAACTACGTTCTCATCTATTTCCTTTAAATCCGTAGGTAAGCTCAAAGTGCTACAAAATGGGAAAGAGTCCCTTACGATCATTGCTGAAGATAATATTCTCCCAATTCTAAAGAGTCATGTGTCTGATAAAACCTTGTATATCAACAATGTTAACGAGTCAAGCATCAATTCGACTAAGCCTATTGAGTTTGTGGTAGAGGTTAGAAATCTAGAGAATTTGGCTGCCAAAGCGGTTGGTAGTATTGAAGTCAACGGTATTCAAGGCAAAAGGTTATCAGTTTCGCTTGACGGTGTGGGTAGTATGGCGATCGCTGGAAATGTGGATGTATTAGAGCTTGAACTTATTGGAGTTGGCAGCTTTGATGGTCAAGCATTAAAAGCTAAACAGGCTCTGGTTCGCAATAAAGGAGTAGGCAGCGCGGTGGTAAATGTGAGTGAGCAGTTGAATGCATCCGTCTCAGGGCTAGGATCAATAGAATATGTTGGTTCTCCTCAAGTTACAGAATCTGTGAAAGGGCTGGGGGGAATCAAAAAAAGAAGTTAAAAACGGACGTTTCAGATCATAGTTAAATTCGTCAAAAATACTCAAGGAAAAGTTACAAGATTGGGCTTGAGAGAAAGTGATCGCGATACGTCTGCTAACAAAATCAAGTGAAACAATCTGTCATGAATAAATTAAAACTTTCTGGTCTACTATTCTTTCTTGCTGGTTCATTTGCTTTAATGGGTATCATTACTGCCGAAGTGCTATATCCATCTGGCTACACAACTTTTCGCAGCGAAATTAGCGATCTTGGTGCAACAAAACCACCTAATAGCTTAATTTATCAACCATCCGCCAGCATTTTTAATGTCACCATGTTACTGTCTGGCTTAATGGCTTTGATGGCAACATTTTATCAGCATAAATATTTCAAAAAACTACTTTTCAGTATTCCACTTAGTCTATTTGGCTTGGGTCTAGTGGGTATTGGATTCTTTTCTGGTGATAAAGTCCCGTATCACGGAATATTCTCTTTGCTCACCTTTATATCAGGTGGAGTATCAGCTATTATGTCTTTTCAAATCGTCTCTGCTCCATTTAAGTTTATCGGAATTGTCTTTGGAGCTATTTCATTAATAACCTGGTGTGCTGTTGTATTTGCCCCTAATATTATTGTTCCATTTATCGGTCTAGGTGGAACAGAAAGATGGTTGGTTTATCCTATTGTGTTATGGATAACGGGCTTAGGTGGTTATCTAATGAATAAACAATAATTTTAAAATATGAAAATACTCATCACGGGAGCCACTGGAAATGTCGGCATGGCAACTATCAAATCTTTAAATAAAATACCGCATTTTCTACATATCATAGCGGGTACTAGAGATTTCTCAAGGGATGAAGAAAAATTAGCCGACTATAAAGTGGACTTTGCAAAGTTCGATTTTATGGATTTTGCCACTTACAGACCTGCTTTGGAAGGTTGCCAAATGTTGTTTTTATTGCGCCCACCGCAGATATCTAACACAGAAAAATACTTCAAGCCACTTATCAAAACGGCTAAAGAAGTTAGCATAAAACACATTGTTTTCCTATCTGTTCAAGGGGTGGAAAAAAGCATAATTATTCCACATCATAAAATTGAAAAAATGATTATGGATAGCAAAATTCCCTATACAATGCTACGACCAGCCTACTTTATGCAAAACTTTATGGGCAGTTTACACCACGATTTAGTGGCTAATAAGCGCATATTTTTGCCTGCTGGAAATGCTAAATTCACGATTGTTGATGTGCGTGATGTGGGCGAGGTAGCGGCAGCAATTATCGTAAATTCAACCAAACATATCAATAAATCTTACGAATTAACGAACAACGAGAAACTGACTTTTGAGGAAATGGCAACTCAATTAAGTGACAGGTTGGAAACGAAAATTACTTACGAATCACCTAATCTTTTTAAATTTTATTGGACAAAAAGAAAGGAAAAAATGCCTTTTATGCTCATGATGGTGATGATTATGTTGCATTATTTGCCAAGGTTTCAAAAAGAACCGCGCAATACTGAGTATGTCAAAAATGTTATTGGCAGAGAACCTATAACATTTAATCAATTTATAAAGGACAATAAAACTTCATTAATAGCATGAAAAAAATACTAATTATCAACGGACATCCAGACAGAGAAAGTTTCTGTTTTGCGATCGCAGGAAGTTATAAAAAAGGAGCTGATTCATCTAGAGCAGATTGTAAATTGGTGCATCTAATAGATTTAGATTTCAATCCTATTTTGACTTTTGGATACAGAAAAATAAGCGAGTTAGAACCCGACCTAGTAAAAATGCAACAAGAGATCCTAGCAGCAGACCATTTAGTTCTGGTTTATCCTAATTGGTGGGCAACATTTCCTGCGCTTCTAAAAGGTTTTTTTGATAGGGTTTTTGTGCCTAATTTTGCCTTTAAATACCGTGAAAACTCTCCATTTTGGGACAAATTATTGGTAGGGAGAACCGCAAGGCTTATTGTCACGATGGATACGCCAAAATGGTATTACTTCTTGATGAATAAAAATGCTGGACACAATGCAATGAGAATTGGCATTTTAGAATTTTGCGGTATAAAACCCGTAAAAATCACCTCATTTGCTCCCATAAAATCAGCTGATGAAGCAAAAAGAAAAAAATGGTTGGCTGAAGTTGAAAAATTAGGAGAAGAGCAAAAATAAAGTGAAAATCACAAGTCAAAAAGTGCGATCGCTAAAGCAAATCGGATTTTTTCTGCTTTACACTTTTTCGATAACTTGGCTATCTTGGCTGATTATTATCATCGGGAATAAATACTTTAATTTCCTTTTGTA
>JAYVVP010000144.1:0-5067 GCA_043786935.1 Pseudanabaena sp.
CGCGATCGCCTGGCAAAATTTTGATGTAGTTCCGACGGATCTTGCCCGAAATGTGAGCAAGTACATTAAAGCCATTATCGAGAGTAACTCGAAACATAGCATTAGGAAGGGACTCAGTTACTGTCCCTTCCATTTCTATAGAATCTTCTTTTGACAAACAAACTCTCCAAAATTTAGTATATGTTTTATGTTTTAGACACTTTTATAAAGCGAATCTTTATAAAAGTGTCACCGCAGCTATGCAAAGAATTTTTTGATCGTCTCTGTTACTTCTGGCATAGACGAAGTGCCATCAATTTGCGTAACATTCTTTCCATAAAATTCTAGCAAAGGTCTGGTTTTGGCGTTGTACTCTTCCAGTCTATTTTTGATCACTTCTTCAGTGTCATCAACACGCCCCTGATCAACTGCTCTTGCTTTTAAGCGATCAATCAAAAATTTATCTGGCACCTCTAGATTGATCACTGAGTCATAGGGCTGATTGATCTCGACAAGCAAAGTATCTAAGGCAACAGCTTGAGCCACAGTACGAGGGAAACCATCAAGAATCCAACCTTTCTGAGTATCAGGTTGTCTCAAACGTGTCTCAATTACTTCAATTACAACATCATCAGGAACAAGTCTCCCAGAGTCACTATAAGACTTAACTTTTAGCCCTAATTCAGTACCTTGTTTGATCTCAGCACGAAAGATATCGCCAGGTGCAATTTTTGGCACTTGCCAAGAGTCAGCCAAAATTTCTCCTTGTGTGCCCTTACCTGCTCCAGGTGGCCCCATCAAAATCACTCTAGGCATTATTGCTTAACCATACCTTCATAACGTTGAGAGATTACATAGGTTTGAATTTGTTTAGAGGTTTCGATCGCTACACCGACCAAAATCAATAACGAAGTCGCACCAATGCCGCTAAAAGTCGATACTCCAGTTGCTTTTTCGAGCGCACTTGGAATAATCGCAATCCCGCATAAAAATACAGAACCGAGCAGAGTTAAGCGATTCAATACACCGCCTATATAATCTGAAGTCGCTTTACCAGGTCTTACCGTCGGGATACTGCTACCCATTTTTTTGAGGTTTTGCGATAACTCGACAGGATTAAGCACCAGACTTGAGTAAAAGAAGCTAAAACCTAGAATGAGCGACATGTATACGGGGATGTGACCAGCACCACTAGGAGAAATCCAAGTAGCGATCGACACAAATACATCGTTATTAATACTTTGACTAAGATAGGCAGGCAAAATCATTACCGACGAGGCGAAAATGATTGGCATTACACCGCCTTGGTTCAAGCGCAAAGGTAAATAAGAAGCTTGTTCACGATAGAGCTTTCGACCAACTTGACGACGTGCTGAGATAATTGGAATCCGCCGCGTTCCTTCCTGTACAAACACAATTCCTACGATCATGACTAAGAAAATCACAAGTAGCAAGATCACACCGCCAACTCGTGAGCTATCCTTTTGAGCAAGAGAAATCGTGTCACCCAAAGACTTTGGCAAGTTAGCCACAATACTAATAAATATTAATAAGGACGCGCCATTGCCAACGCCTTTTTCAGTAATTAGTTCCCCAGCCCACATTACAAACATTGAACCAGCTACAAGAGCCACAGTTGTTTGAAAAATAAAGCTAGAGAAAATTACTCTGCCATCGCCAATCGTGAGCCAGTTTGAGCTTGCATCAGACAATACTCCAGAGTTTTGCACCCAAACTCCTAGACCCCAACTTTGAATAATTGCCCATACAAAGGCAACGTAGCGAGTGTATTGAGAAATTTTTCTTCTGCCAGCTTCACCTTCATTTTTTTGGAGATTTTCTAAGGTTGGCAGCGCGGATGTCATCAATTGCATGATGATCGATGCGTTGATAAATGGCAAAATGCCTAAAGCAAAAATGCCAAGCAGCGACAAACCACCACCTGAGAAAATATCTAAGAAATTAACTACAGCATTGTTTTTGACAATTTCAGTAAATCGCAGCCGATCAACTCCTGGTAGCGGCAAGTAAATACCAAGTCTAACTAAAATTAAAACGCCAACGGTAACTAATAAACGTCCACGCAAACCTGCGGCTTGAGCCATTTGCATAAAAGTTTCTGTCGCTGTTGGATTCTTTCCTTTACTAACAACCATAACTAAACTTACCTAACAGGCTAGTGTGATAAAAAATTTGATAATTGCTGTTAATTAGCTTGATTTGCAGTTAACAAAAACTATGCTTAACTTTTTTTATTATTTTAAATATTGTAAAGCTATGTTGAGTATCAAAGAGCATTAGCCCTTTGCCCCAAAACAACAAAAGAGAATATGTGGTGAAGTGCTTAGCACTTCACCACATATTCTCTTTTGCTTAGGCTGCAACTTCTACAGTACCGCCAGCTGCTTCGATTTTAGTCTTAGCAGATGCCGTAATCGAGTGAGCGCGAATCGTCAATGCTACATTGATTTCGCCTCTTCCCAATACGCGCAATACGCCATCGTTTTGAGTAATAATTCCTGCGTCCATCAAAGACTCCAGAGTTACTTCTGTACCGCTAGGTAAATCACTTAATTGATCTAGGTTAACAATTGTGAAATGTTTAGGATTAACAATTGTAAAGTGCTTAAGTTTTGGTACTCGTCTATAAAGGGGAATTTGACCACCTTCAAATCCAGGTCTGGTGGGGCGACCTGAACGAGATTTTTGACCACGCATACCAAATCCACCACTGGCACCTTGCCCTGCGGCAATACCACGTCCTAAACGACGCTTACGATGCTGAGAGCCTTCTTGAGGCTGAAGATCGTCGATTCTCATAGTTTTCCCTAGTTGATGACTATTTTGAAAATCCTTGAAAACAAGGATTTTCAGAGTTATTAATTAAATAACTGTTCAAGAGTGATACCACGCGCTCTGGCAACTTCACCAAAAGTACGCAATGTCGAAAGTGCATTAATTGCAGCACGAGCGTTATTGAGAGGACTGCTAGAACCAAGTTGCTTTGCCAAAATATTTTTGACCCCAGCAAGTTCGAGTACTGTTCTAACGGCTCCACCAGCAATTACCCCAGTACCTGGAGATGCAGGACGGATCATCACTTTAGCGCCGCCACCGATGCCATTGGTAGGGTGAGGAATAGAATTGCTCTTGGTCAAAGGCACGTCGATTGCGTGCTTTCTCGCATCGGCTACACCTTTTTTAACAGCATTGATAACATCAGCAGCTTTGCCAACGCCAACACCGACTTGTCCTTTCTCATTACCGACGACTACGATCGCACGGAAGCTAAGCTTTTTACCACCCTTGACAACCTTAGTCACGCGACGGATTTGGACTACCCGTTCTTGCCATTCAGATTCTTTCTCAGTACGAGCGCGATCATTTTTTTTGCCTTCGCGCTTGCCTTTACGTTTCTCATCGCGGTTGCTATCGCCACTGTCGCCGCTCCCGCTGCCACTGTCGCGACCACCACCTGGTCTTGATTCTCTATTTTTAGCCATATTTGTTTCTATCTACTGATTCACTGCTGGATGATTCACTGCTGCTAGAAATCGAGCCCTGCTTCGCGGGCAGCTTCAGCGAGAGCTTGAACTCTTCCATGATAGAGATTACCACCACGGTCGAATACAACTTTAGTAATTCCCTCGGCGATCGCTCTTTGAGCAATCAAAGTGCCAACCTTAGCCGAAGCTTCAGAATTGGCGGTAGAACTGCTGCTTTCACGAATATCTGCTTCAAGAGTGGATGCAGCTACAAGGGTATGCTGCGATACGTCATCAATCACTTGCGCCACAATGTGATTGTTAGAGCGGTAAATTGATAAACGAGGTCGATCAGGAGTACCTGTGATTCCTTTGCGAACTCGCTTATGGCGGCTTATGGTTGCTTGTCTACGACTGACATTCATGTTGTTCGTAACCTATCGATTCTATATAAAATGAAGATTAAATAAAGAAGCCAGAAAATTTCTAATCTTACTTCTTACCTGTCTTACCAGCCTTACGTCTAACAAATTCACCGAGGTAGCGAATACCTTTACCTTTGTAAACTTCTGGCGGACGTACAGCGCGGATTTTGGCAGCTAAGTTACCGACAACTTCTTTGTCGATTCCGTTAATCACAATAAATGTGCCTTGGTTAACTTTTTTGCCGCCCGCATCTTCGACTCCGAGTGAAACGCCTGCAGGAGGCACGATGTCTACGGTGTGGCTATAACCAACAGTAAGAACAATGTTGCTACCAGTCATGTTGGCACGATAACCAACCCCTTGGATTTCTAGACGGCGTTCAAAGCCATTTGATACACCTTCGACCATGTTGGCAACAAGGGTACGAAAAAGTCCGTGCTGCTGCCGCGCGGGGCGCGAGTCGCTAGTGGGATTGACAACCAAGTTGCTTTCTTCTTGAAGGATTTTCACAGTGCCAGGAAGTAAACGCTTTAGTTCGCCCTTAGGTCCTTTTACTGTCACTTCTTGTCCTACGATAGAGACCGCAACCTTAGGGGGAAGGGGGATAGGACGTTTTCCGATACGAGACATATCTGTTTTCCGTTGCTTGTGATGTTATTTGCTGAATTACCAGATATAGCAAAGGACTTCACCGCCGACTCCCTGCTTACGGGCTTCGCGATCGGTCATGATGCCTTGTGATGTGGAAATAATGGCAATGCCAATTCCACCCAATACACGAGGTAATTCTTTGGAATTTGAGTAAACTCTTAAACCAGGCTTACTAACGCGCTTGAGGCGCTTAATAATTGACTGACGATTTTTGCCTTCGTATTTGAGTGCTACGACCAATCGGCGGTCGATATTTTCGCCAGTCTCTTCAAAATCTGCGATAAAACCTTCTTGTTTCATCACTCGGGCAATGCTCAACGTCATCCTTGTCGCAGGAATTAAAGTTGTCTGGTGCTTGGCAAGTGTTGCATTGCGAATGCGGGTCAGCATATCCGAGATGGTGTCGTTGGTAGCCATCCTTATCTCCTAAATTCGATCTACTTATGATTCTCTAAAGGGCATACCGACTGCTCTCAGGAGCGCACGTCCTTCTTCGTCCGTGTTGGCAGTGGTAATGATGGAAATA
>JAYVVP010000145.1:0-13767 GCA_043786935.1 Pseudanabaena sp.
AAAGATCATCAGCAAAACCAATTAAGAAAAAAGCGGCTCCACCAATTGTTACGCCCCAAACTTCGTATTCTCTATTTTGCGGTAAAATTCCAAAGTATCCGCCCGCCCAAACTAGCAATAAGGCGCTAACACTTCCCAAAAAAATTGCTACGCCGCCAACCCGTACAACAGGCGTTGTATGCATCTTGCGACTATTGGGCTTGTCTACTAATCCTGCTTTGAGTCCAAAATGACGAATAATCGGAGTACTCAGCCACACTACGATCGCAGATACTGCAAAGGCGACCAAGTAAGGAATTGCAGTGGGATGCAGCATTACAAGAATAAAATTCCGTATTGGGATTGGGCAAATTTATGCTTGCAAGCATAGCATTGGATTGTCTAAACATAACCCTCTAAACCCAATTTACAGCAGTTGTTAATCAAACCCGCTACAAGAAGGGTCGCAAGGTGCAACCCCGCAATTGGTTTTATATTATTATTTGTGGCAGGTTTGAAAGCAAATAGCTGTAAGTAGAATTAATCAGAATAATTAGCGCCTCATTTAACTCACTTTGAATTTATTGGCAAAAATCATGTTAGGCTTATAAGCCGCGTGAAAAATTTTCGTCATCAGTAAGTGTTAGGGATTAATCCATGAAAGTTGTTAGCTCCCTCAGATCAGCAAAAACTCGCCATAAAGACTGCAAAATCGTGCGTCGTCGCGGCAGAATATATGTGATTTGTAAGTCAAACCCAAAGTTCAAAGCTCGTCAAGGATAATCAATGATTTTTCTTGGAGAATAGGGACAGTGCTACGCACCGTCCTTATTTTTTTTTGTAAAATAGATTTATGACTAGTACTACTCGTAAAGCAAATCTTTTTAATGCGATCGCCCCTGTGAATCGCGGTTTGGCAATGTCAGAAGATCAACGTAAAGCGATTTTTTCGGCAGTTGCCTATCTCGAAGAGTTAAATCCTACTCCCGCGCCGAACCAAACACCTGAATTGTTAGATGGTGATTGGTTACTGATATTTACTACTAGTCAAGAGCTTTTAGGTATTGATCGCTTTCCGCTCTACAAGTTAGGCAATATCTATCAATGTTTGCGTATGGCGGAAGGAAAAATTTTTAACGTTGCTGAAGTTAAAGGTTTGCCTTTGCTGGGCGGGCTAGTGAGCGTCTGTGCAAATTTTACGGTGGAGTCTGATAAACGAGTCAAGGTTAATTTTGAGCGATTGGTGGCTGGCTCTCAAAGTTTGCTTGGTTATCAGGATGTAAATAGCTTTATAAATATTTTGCGATCGCCTAAAAAATTATTAGCGATCGACTTCAAAATTAAGCGTGAAGATCAAAAGGGCTGGCTGGAAACTACCTATCTTGATCAGAGTTTGAGAATTGGCAGAGGAAATGAAGGTAATTTATTTGTTTTGAGAAAGATATAACGAAGGTTGTTTCAAACTTTATCCCTTGTAATAAGGTTCATACAATCAGTTGTTAAGAATTTCTGAAATTTCAGTAAAAATATTCTAAAGCAAGGTAATTTTTTCTAGTTAGCTCTGTCCTTTTAATCATTCTATTAATCATTGGTAAGGTCACTAACTAGTTCTTGCTGAAAGCTACTGCATGATAAACGCTACTAACCAGCTTCTGTTGATTACAGATTTAGATAACACACTTGTAGGTGACGATCTAGCTACCAAAAAATTAAATCAGTATCTTTGCACCTATCGTCAAAATCATGTATTGGTTTATGCGACTGGACGTTCATATGCTTCTGCCCAGCAGTTAAGGCAGGAGCGTCAACTACTCCAACCTGATTATTGGGTAACAGGAGTGGGAACAGAAATATATAGTCAGGCAACTTTAGATTTAAATTGGGTTAATAAAATTGATACGGGCTGGGAAAGAGATGCGATCGCGGCTCTTGTTAACAAGCATTTTCCAGAACTTAAACCCCAGATAGCGGCAGAGCAAAATCGATGGAAATTAAGTTTTCATTTAAATGAAACTAATAATTCAATCTCAAAACTGCAAATCGATAAGTTAGCTAATAGGTTGCAACAAATGAAGCTAAACGCTCAGGTTGTGTTTAGCAGTAATGTTGATGTTGATATTTTGCCTGTGAATGCAAACAAGGGGAAATCTATTAAATATATCCAAACAGAATTGGAAATTGCTAACCACAAAACTCTGGTATGTGGAGATTCAGGAAATGATATTAGTATGTTCCAGCAGCAAACATTTGGAGTAATTGTAAACAATGCTCAATCTGAATTAATAGAATGGTACAAAGCCAATGCTGATGAACGCCATTATTTTGCCAATAATTCTTATGCAAATGGCATTTTAGAGGCGTTACAAAAGTTTGATTTTCTTTTTCAATAATTGATTTAACTCAACAGGAATTTGTGATGCTAGAACTAATTCAATCCATTTTAGAAACTGAAGAAAAAGTCGATCTACGCCAATTTTTGCATCAATTGCATCAACAGGAGAATCACTACTTATTACGTAATGACATTTTGAAAGAGTTTGCTGAATATTGTGATGTTCAACAAAAGGATGCAAATTCTTTAATGACAACTACTTTAGGCAAGCTTTTGTATTACACACAAGAAATCATTTTGGGAGATGGTAATGCTTGTTTGGTAGTACGTCCTAAAATTGCTGATCAAGAGATGTTTCGGATTACCGATGACTTGGTTGTACAGCGAATTGATACGACAGAGTTATTAAGTCTGCGCGATCGCCTAGTCAATCACTTTTCGCCCGAAGAAGGCAACATTCTTGAAATTGATTTTCATCCTTTCTATGACTATTTGCCGAATATTCGTGACCCTAAGAATATTGGCAAGGGAGTCCAGTTTCTCAATCGTTATTTATCCAATCAACTATTTCAAGATGCTGAACAAGGACAGACAGCATTATTCGAGTTTCTCAGTTTACATGCCTACAATGGGATGCAACTGCTAATCAATAAGCGGATTAGCTCTGCTAAACAGCTTTCAATTCATGTTAAGCAGGCGATCGCCTTACTCGATAATCGTCAAGCGCAAGTTCCCTTTAAAGATGTTTGCTTTGATTTACAAAATTTAGGATTTGAACCAGGCTGGGGCAACAATGTCGGAAGAATTAAAGAATCTCTCGAACTGTTAGATAGTTTGATTGATTCTCCTGATTATCAAGCTCTAGAAGTTTTTCTGTCAAGAATTCCGATGATTTTTCGGATCGCTTTGGTGTCAGTGCATGGTTGGTTTGGGCAAGAAGGGGTGCTGGGTAGACCTGATACGGGCGGTCAAGTTGTCTATGTATTAGATCAGGCGAAAAGTCTAGAAATGCAATTGCAGCAAGATATCGCTCTTGCAGGTTTAGAGATTCAGCCCAAAGTGATTATTCTGACGCGGCTTATTCCTAATAGCGATGGTACAAGTTGCAATCAACGTTTAGAAAAGGTTTATGGCACTGATAATACTTGGATTTTGCGCGTTCCCTTTCGTGAACTAAAGCCAAATGTCACTCAAAACTGGATTTCACGGTTTGATATTTGGCCATATCTAGAAACCTATGCGATCGATGCTCAAAAGGAACTTTTAGCGGAGTTTCAAGGTAAGCCAGATTTGCTGGTGGGCAATTATTCTGATGGGAATCTAGTGGCGTTTTTGCTGGCTCGACAACTTAAAGTCACCCATTGCACGATCGCCCATGCTTTAGAGAAGTCTAAATATTTATTTAGTAATCTCTATTGGCAAGATTCAGAAGATAAGTATCATTTTTCGCTTCAGTTTACAGTCGATTTATTAACGATGAACTCTGCTAATTTTGTCCTGAGCAGTAGTTATCAAGAAATTGCGGGAACGACCGATAGCGTTGGTCAGTATGAGTCGTACAAGTCATTTACAATGCCCGATCTTTATCATGTTATGAGTGGGGTTGAGTTGTTTAGCCCTAAATTTAATATTGTGCCACCAGGGGTAAATGAAGCGTACTTCTTTCCTTATACAAATGCCCAAGAGCGTTTACACGAGCAGCAATCTCGCTTGGAAGAGTTACTGTTTACTCTGGAAGATGATGATCAAGTTTTTGGCAAGCTGGATGATCCTGACAAACTTCCTTTGTTTTCGATGGCAAGGTTGGATCACATCAAAAATCTTACAGGTTTGGCAGAATGCTTTGGCAAAAGTCCTGAGCTTCAAGCCCATTGTAATTTAATTTTAATCGCGGGTAAATTGCGAGTAGAAGATACGAGCGATCGCGAAGAAGCTGCTGAAATCGTTAAACTTTATGAAGCGATCAATAAATATAATTTACAAGGCAAAATCCGTTGGTTAGGTGTGCGCCTATCTAAGATCGATACGGGGGAAGTTTATCGATTGATTGCTGATCGTCAAGGTGTTTTTGTGCAGCCAGCTTTGTTTGAAGCCTTTGGTCTGACAGTACTGGAGTCAATGGTAACAGGACTCCCTACTTTTGCAACTAGATTTGGTGGGCCGCTAGAAATCATTCAAGATGGAATCAATGGATTTCATATCAATCCTACTCAATTGGAAGAGATGGCAACGAAAATCTTGGATTTTGTCATCAAATGTGAGCAAGATCCTAAAGCTTGGCAACTCATCTCTCAGCAAGCGATCGAGCGCGTACATAGTGCTTACACATGGAAGATTCATACAACGCGATTACTTTCCCTAGCACGCATCTATGGATTCTGGAATCATACTTCCAAAGAAAAGCGTGAGGATTTGCTAAGTTATATTGATGTTCTCTTCCATTTACTGTTTAAACCCAGAGCTAAACAGATGCTATAGAGATCGCGCTCTAATCATCTTTCCCCCTTCTTCTCTAGAGGAGAAGGGGGACATTTACAGCAGTTGTTGATCAAACCCGCCACAAGAAGGGTCGCAGGGCGAAGCCCCGTCATTGGTTTTATATTCTTATTTGTGGCAGCTTTGAAAGCAAATAGCTGTAAATATCCAGTAACGTAGCAATTAGTAAGTTTTCTAAGTTCCTGCTAACGATCGCAAAGAAGCATCCATAAAACTGCGATCGCCTAAAACTTTGAGCATGGGGCCAAGCGCACCAAACTGGACAATGCTTAGCGAGGCGGCGGGCACATCAATGCGATCGCGATATCTTCCTAAATCTATTCCCAATAGAGCGCAGAGAATCACCCGAATTGTGGCTTTGTGCGAAACTATTAACACGTTGCCAGATGGATATTTCTCTTGGATTTCGGCAACCACTAAAGAAGCTCGACTCGCTAGTTGCACAGCCGTTTCGCCGCCTGTGGGGGGATTCCATGCAGGTTCGCTTAGCCAGCGTACATAGTCATCGGTATAGGTAGCTTTCACAAACTCATTGGTTTGTCCTTCCCATTTGCCATAGCGCAATTCTCGTAGTCCATCAAGCAGTTGCATTTCTAAACCAACGGCTTCGCATAACGGAGTTGCTGTGGCGATCGTCCGTTTCATCGGACTAACAAAAACTGCCTCCCAAGCGATCGCGCTATGCGCCAATGCAAAGGCATCAGCCATTTTTTGACCTTCAGGAGTTAGATCCGCATCAAGATCACCGCAATATCCACCAGTACGACTATAGACAGTTTCGCCGTGGCGGAGCAGATATAATTTTAAGCTCACGATTCTCTCCAAATATAGCGCTTTGCTCTCTAACTTACAGCTATTTGCTTTCAAACCTGCCACAAATAAGAATATAAAATCAATGGCGTGGCTTTGCCCTGCGATCCTTCTTGTGGCGAGTTTGAGCAACAACTGCTAAACGAAATAATTTCACTAAGCCTTACTTAGCAAAACTTAGTAAAATTATTTAATGCGGATATCGCCAGTTCACAATTTCAGGTTTATCAATGCCATGCTCGTAAGCATATTGCCGACAATCGAGTTGCTGATTTAATAACGCTTCCTTCGCATGAGCGCCGATAGTGTGGAGTTTAGGAACACGGTCGATCACATCGATCGCTAGGCTAAAACGATCCACTTGGTTATTAATCGCTAATTCCAAGGGCGTATTGATACTGCCCTTTTCCTTGTAGCCGCGCACGTGCAGATTTTTGTGATTGGTGCGACGATAGGTAAGGCGGTGAATCAACCAAGGATAGCCGTGGAAGTTGAAAATAATCGGTTTGTCAGTAGTGAATAGGGAATCAAAATCGCGATCGCTTAAACCGTGAGGATGTTCATTATTAGGTTGTAATTTAAATAGATCGACTACATTAATAAAGCGAATCTTCAGTTCAGGAAAATGTTCCCAAAGTAGAGTCGTAGCCGCTAGAGCTTCGAGAGTAAGGATATCGCCACAACCAACCATTACGACATCAGGTTCTACACCTTGATCGTTACTTGCCCAATCCCAAATCCCTATCCCTTTAGTACAATGCTTGATTGCTGCGTCCATATCCATAAATTGCAAATGCATTTGCTTATCACAGACGATCACATTCACATAATCAGTAGTTCGCAAACAGTGATCAGTCACCGATAGCAGACTATTTACATCAGGCGGTAAATAGATGCGCGTTATTTCCGCACTTTTGTTGACTATGACATCCAGGAATCCTGGGTCTTGATGAGTAAAGCCATTATGATCTTGCCGCCATACTGTTGAGGTAATCAACAAATTGAGAGAAGAGATAGGCGCTCGCCATGGAATCTTCTTACTGCTTTCCAACCATTTACAATGTTGATTGATCATGGAGTCAATCACATGCACAAAGGATTCATAAGTCGAAAAGAATCCATGCCTTCCCGTTAGCAAATATCCCTCTAACCAACCCTCTAAAGTATGTTCGCTAAGGATTTCCATCACGCGCCCATCTTTAGCTAATTCACCACCATCAGCATCTTCGGGCAGATATTCCGCAATCCAGAATTTTTTGCTGACTTCGTAAATTGCTTGGAGCTTGTTAGATGTATTCTCATCAGGACCAAAAACACGAAAACTCTCCATGTTTTGAAGCATTACATCGCGTAAGAAAACACCCAAAGGTCTGGTATTTTCGACTTCGGTTTGACCTGGATTCAGGATTTTGACACCGTACTGACGAAAGTCGGGCATCTTTAAAGCTCTGCGAACTAATCCACCATTGGCGATCGGATTAGCGCTCATGCGGCGAGTGCCTTTTGGAGCAAGTTCCCTTAACTCGGGAATGAGCTTACCTGAAGCCTCAAATAGTTCTTTAGGTTTATAACTCCGCATCCAATTTTCTAGCATTTGTAAATGTTCAGGATTACTATGTATCCCCGAAAGCGGAACTTGATGCGCTCTCCAGAATCCCTCGACCTTATGTCCATCTACTTCCGCAGGGCCAGTCCAACCTTTAGGAGTCCGCAACACGATCATCGGGAACTTTGCCCGTTTAGGAATACCTGTACTCCGTGATTCTTGTTGAATTGCTCTAATCTCGTTAATACAATGCTCAAGAGTAGCCGCGATCGCCTGATGCATCGATTCAGGATCGGAACCTTCGACAAAGTAAGGTTGATAGCCATAGCCGATAAACAGGCTTTCTACCTCTTCATGGCTAATTCTTGCTAGCACCGTAGGATTGTTAATCTTGTATCCATTTAGATGCAAAATCGGTAGTACTGCGCCATCACGGATGGGATTGATAAACTTGTTAGAATGCCAAGCCGTAGCAAGGGGTCCTGTCTCAGACTCGCCATCACCAACCATCACGACAGAGATTAAATCAGGGTTGTCAAAAACGCTCCCATAGGCATGAGAAACGCTGTAACCTAATTCGCCGCCTTCATGAATTGAGCCTGGGGTCTCAGGGGTACAGTGGCTACCAATCCCGCCTGGAAAGGAAAACTGCTTAAAGAAGTTCTCCATTCCTTCTTCGTCTTCGCTAATATTTGAGTAAATTTCAGAATAGGTTCCTTCAAGATAAACAGGACCTAAAACTCCTGGTGCACCATGCCCAGGACCAGCTAAGAAGATAGCATTCAAACCATATTTCTGAATCAATCGATTCATATGAACATACACAAAACTCAGTCCAGGACTTGATCCCCAATGTCCTAACAACCGATTTTTGACATGTTCGGCTTTTAAAGGTTCGCGCAAAAGTGGGTTGTCACGTAAGTAGATCATCCCGATCGCGAGATAGTTGCAAGCTCGCCAATAGGCATCAATTTTACGGAGTTCTTCGTTACTGAGAGGGGCTTCGGCAATGGTGGAGCGTGCCGAGCCATAGCAACTAATTGACTTATTAGACAAGTCAGAATCATCTATCTTGAGAGGAGTATGTACCATAAAACTACAGTTGGTTCCAGTCGCTAATTTGTATTTTGACTTCTGACATCACAATTTTAACAAGCGATCGCCAAAAGTCTTGGTGATGTGCATATCTTTTTTAGATTTGCTATTTGAATTACAGCGCTTTGCGCTTAAGTCCAAATCAAAATAAACTTGATAAAAATACTACGAAGCAACATTCTTACCAAGTTTACTTTGGCTCATTCGAGCACAAAATTGTTGTAAGTACTTCGGCATAATTAAAAAAACAAAAACAAAATCTGTACCGCCAGCTAAGTGGGCAGTACAGATTCTTGGGTTTTATATTTAATGAGACCTAGCTACTTAGTATTCTCTAGAAAATGGAAAATTGATAGCTGATGGCTCCATCTTCACTAACATTAAAGTCTGCATTTAATTGCTTAGCCTTCTTGTCGAGATATTGCTTCGACTCCTCTAAGGATAGCTTAGTGACTATCGCAAAATTAATAGTGGAAACCTCTCCCTGATTAGCTTGCACAAGTTCTAAGAAGGTGGTTTCGATCTGACGATCGCGTTCTTTTTGTAATACCTTCTTTTTCTTGCTCAATCCCCATACAATCCAAGCCCCTCCAGCCATCGCAGGTCCGCCAGTTATTATGCCCCCTAAAGCCGCACTTCTATCTTTTTCTGTGGGGTTTTTCATCGTGATTGATGAAACAGTAACACTCAGAAATATAAAGCCAATTGAGAAAAGAAGACCTGCAAATAGTTTTTGCATATATTCATATATTTAGAGGTAAGAAGCATAACCAGACATCAATAATAGCAAATTCAACAAATTATAACGCTTTACACTGAAATAGACCCAAAATTTTGCTGAGAGCGTTGCTTGGCGACTCTTCTTTGTTACCTTCTGGGGCAAAATGCAATTGAAATTAACTTTTGTTGACAAAAAAAGTTAACATTAACTTGACAATTTCAGAAATATCTCTAATTCAAAAGTCATGGCTCGACAACTCAAAAGCATTGCACCGCACGGTGGTCAACTTATCAATCGTATAGCAACAGAAGCCCAAAAAGAAGGCTTTTACAACAAGGCTGACCACTTGCCGATTGTGCAATTGACTGAGCGATCGCTGTCTGATCTTGAACTAATCGCGATCGGTGGGTTTAGCCCTCTTACAGGTTTTTTGGGCAAAGCCGACTATGAGTCCGTAGTTTTGAATATGCGTCTTGCCAATGGCTTGCCTTGGTCGATTCCGATTACTTTGCCAGTTACCGCCGAAGTTGCTGACACTTTGAGCATCGGCAGTCTGGTTCGTCTCAATGATCCCAATGGTATTTTTATCGGTGTATTGGAACTGAGCGAAAAATATAATTACGACAAACTCAAAGAAGCGCTCCATATCTATCGCACCAATGAGGATCGTCATCCTGGAGTCAAAGTTGTCTATGCTCAAGGTGATGTATATCTGGCTGGCGATGTTTGGTTATTAGAGCGCCGTCCTCATCCTCTCTTTCCCACTTATCAAATCGATCCTGTAGAATCTCGTGAGTTGTTTGCTCAAAAAGGTTGGCGGACTATTGTCGGTTTCCAAACCCGTAATCCAATCCATCGCGCCCACGAATATATTCAGAAATGTGCGTTGGAAATCGTTGATGGTCTTTTTTTACACCCTTTAGTCGGCGCAACTAAGAGCGATGATGTCCCCGCTGATGTGCGGATGCGTTGCTATGAAATCATGCTTGAGCATTACTTCCCATTAGATCGAGTAACCTTAGCAATTAATCCTGCGGCAATGCGTTACGCAGGTCCTCGCGAAGCAATTTTTCATGCCTTGATTCGCAAAAATTATGGTTGTACTCACTTTATTGTTGGGCGCGATCATGCAGGTGTGGGTGACTATTATGGAACCTATGACGCACAACATATTTTTGAAGAGTTTGAAGTTGGCGAGCTTGGGATCATTCCATTAATGTTTGAACATGCTTTCTATTGCAAACGCGCTCAAGGCATGGCAACAACCAAAACAAGTGCCAGTCTTCCTGAAGAGCGAGTACATCTCTCTGGTACAAAAGTGCGCGAAATGCTCCGTCGTGGCGAATGTCCACCTCCTGAGTTCTCTCGCCCTGAAGTCGCCGCCGAGTTAGCAAAAATCATGCATAAAATGGCGATCGAGGAATCTGCTACAGGCTTTGAAATCTAGCAAAAAATCGTTATCGCGCGAATAACGAAAAATGAAAATTACTTCAAAAAGTTTTTTAGAAACTTGATCAATTTCTTGAATTAGTATCTCTATAACCGTCATTGATTTAGGCTCCTAAATTTATATTTTGTTTTGATAACTTTAGATTTTAAGGTTTCTTTAAATTTAAAGTTATCAGACTATTTCTAGGCGTTTCACCTACAGCTTTGATAACATGGCTTTGAAATTGTTCTCAAACCTATTCCCATTTAAGATATTCAGGAATGGTGCAAGATCTGAGTTAACAAACAGTATAAATTGCTGAATGAAAATTCTTTACTGTTGCAGGACTTCGTGATAATTTAGGGGTAATAATTTTGGGGCAAATCTACTTTTTGCTGACAGTAGTTATTAATTTTTCTCTAGTGTGAATTGAAATGAGAAATAGATTTTGTCTGCTTTTGTCAGCGATCGCATCTTTAAGCATTGCTTATTCTACGGAAGCTCAGATAGCTACTGATGGCACTACGGCTACTCAAGTAAATGGAAATGCGATCGCACCGACAGGAGCAGGCACGGTCAATGGGGGCAATCTTTACCACAGCTTTAGTGACTTTAACGTACCGCAGTCGGGCGTGATTTTTAATACTGGCAACTCTGCGGTAAATGGAGCTGACGTTCGCAACATCATCAATCGAGTTACAGGCGACAATCCCTCTGCGGTTTTAGGCACGATTGAAAGTCGTCAAGCTTTCCCCAACGCAAATCTTTATCTCATGAATCCTAATGGGATCGTATTTGGTCAAAATGCTCGTTTAGATATTGGTGGCTCTTTTCATGCGACTACAGGCACAGGTTTAGGATTTGAGAATGGGACTTTTAACGTTGACAAGAATTCTCTCAGCTTTCCTAGTGGTGATCCGAAAACGATTCGCTTTGCGGTTAGTCAACCTGCTGGGCTTATCAATCAAGGCAACTTAGCAGTAGATACGGGCAAAAGCATCACGTTCACTGGTGGAACTATTATCAATACAGGCATCTTGACGGCTCCTAGTGGGAATATTGCCTTAACTTCGGTAGCAGGAAATAGCCAAGTTGAGTTGCGATCGCCTGATGCGGTTTTAGGATTGCAAGTGACAAATAATGCTGTGCCTACTAATTGGAATGGCAAGATTACCGAATTACCCAAACTTGCAGAGATGCTTACAGGCAAAGTGCCTGAAGCTAATCAGGTAGTTGTCAAAGCCGATGGTTCACTTGCACTAGTTGCTGCTCCTGCGGCTACCGATATTGCGGTATCCAATGGGATGTCGGTTATATCGGGAAAAATTGATGTGTCTTCTGTGGACTCAAAGGCAGGCAATGTTGGGGTTTTTGGTGAAAAAGTAGGATTGGTGAATGCTCAGATCGATGCATCTGGAGCGCTTGGGGGCGGAACAGTTCTGATTGGCGGCAGTTTTCAAGGCAATGGAATTGCTCCCAATGCACTAAGAACTTTTGTGAATAGTAGCTCGAATATTGATGTGAGTGCTCTCTTGAGTGGTAATGGCGGCACTGCGATCATATGGTCGAATTTAAATACAAGATTTCTGGGAACTATAGTCGCAAAAGGGGGGGATCTGTCTGGTGATGGCGGCTTTGTTGAGGTGTCAGGCAAACAGAATCTTGATTACAGAGGGAATGTGGATACCTTGGCTCCCAATGGAAAAACTGGAACATTACTTCTTGATCCAACTGACATTAACGTTGTTATTGTCCCTACTTCAGCGCCACCAGGATCTGTTTTTGGTGGATTGGCTGATGTAGATCAATTTAGCGATCCAAATACTACAATTCAACCAGGCAACCTCCTAAATGTAGGTTTGATTAACAGCGCAACATCGAATGTCATATTACAAGCAACCAATAATATTAACTTTAGTACTTCAGTTAATATTGGCAATCCCAATGTGGGATTAACGGCTCAGGCAGGAAACAACATTAATATTAACAATGCTAATATTACCTTGCAGGGAGGAAATCTAACTCTGATCGCCAACGATGCAGCTTTTGCGTCTGGGACAGGCTCAGTAAATATTACAAATTCAGTTATTCAAACGAGAGGAGGAAACCTTTCTATACAAGGAATCAATGCAAATTTGAGTAACACAACCCTTAGGACTTCTCTCTTTACTGCAGGAGCGAATGGGGATATTAATATTAACGTTACAGGAAACATCAGTGCTGCAACTTCAGACTTCATTTCAGGGATACTGTCTGGTCTCACAGGCACATCTGGGAAGGTTAATCTTAATGCAGGGGGATATATTTCAATCCAACGGATTCTTTCAGGCGCCGATTTCAATAGTAATGGGAACAGTGGCAATATAGCCATAGTTGCTGGAGGTAACTTCATATCCACAGGCGAACTTACATCAGGTAGCAATGGCACTGGAAATGGCGCAGATGTTTTCATTCAGTCGGGAGGATCTATTGACACCAGTGCTGCTGGAGTTTTTAGTGGACTTGATATTGTTCTCAACACCACGGGAAATGGTGGCAATGTTAAATTTATTGCAAACAGTGATATTCGTACGTCTAACATTGCTTCTGGGATTACGGCTTTGATCTCAACAGGTAATGGTGGCTCCATTAGTTTAACAAGCAATAATGGCTCAATCTTGACTAAAGGACTCGCTACTGGAACGGTTGGTACTGGTCGGGGTGGAGATATAGCAGTCCAAGCTCGTAACACTATTACTACAGAAACCCTCGCTAGTGTTTCTGTTCAAGGCAATGCTGGAAATATTCTTCTTGACCCTATTGGTAATATTACGGTCAACGGCTATATTTTGGCTTCTGGGTTAAATCAGGGCGGCAATGTCTCGATTTCAACAACTGGTGGCAATATTAGGATAACTGATACGATTCCGACCTCTATCTCAGGTTTCTCTACAGGAGCTTGTGCAGGAGCAAGTATTTGCTCTGTTAGTAACAGTGGCGGCACAGGTGGTCAGATATTTCTGAGTCATGGTGGACTCAATCCATTTGTCATTGGCAATTCTAGTATTAATGGAACCGCAGGTATCATCACTACAGGTTCATCGACTCTAGCCCTCGGTAAAACCATTACTGTCGGCACAAGTACTTTTACTCAAGGTAATATTCTCATTGCACCCTCAGGTGGTCCAACATTCACTCCACCAAAAGTTTTAGTTAGTGTAAATACCGTTGATATAAAGACAAAGACACAAGCCCTGCTCGAAATCAAGGAGGTAATGAAAAAAGAAGTTGATCGCTTCTTAAAAGAAGAAAACTTAGAAAAAGCATTTCAGGCGATCGAAACAGCCTATGTTTCTGAGCTGGAGATTTTTCTAGGAGAA
>JAYVVP010000146.1:0-13741 GCA_043786935.1 Pseudanabaena sp.
CAGGGTTACGATCAGACATCGCAAGGTTGCTTAACTTTAAACTGACAATGGGGAAATATGCTTATGTCTTCTCTCCTCTTTATTTCCGATGAAGTCTAATGGACATAAATACACAAAAGTTCAAGCATTAGATCCAGTTAGCCGCAAATTAGTGTTTCTTTACAATCCTAGAACTCAAAAGTGGCTAGACAACTTTGTTTGGAGTGATGATTTTCTTCAAGTAGTTGGTCTGACAGCTGTTGGCAGACCAACTATAAACGCCTTACAAATAAATCGTTTTGGAGTGGTCAATATGAGAAAGTTGCTACTTATGGCAGGACTACATCCACCACATCAAGAATAATCTTCAGAATTTACAAAAGATTAAAGAAAGCAGAATCGATCTCGTAGCCTAAACTTTGAGTCATTTGTTGTAACTTGACCTTGCTATCAATGCCGCGTGACTTTAGCCAGAGCGAAATTATGAATACCTTCTGCATTACAAAAAGCTCCAATGCTTCAGGGTTGTATTGCAAAACGTAGCCCTCACCTTCGCGCTTAAACTGGTGAGGAACTAACATTGCTGCATAACGACTAAGTTCTAAGCGCCAGTCGAGGAGATAACAGAACCACGGATAAGTGGCATCTAGACGCACAAACCAGAGGCGAACTTCGGAGATTTCTGACAATTCGCGGGGGTCTCCATCTTCCTTACTCCAGATTAGTTCTATTTGAAATTGGCGATCGCTTTCAGAAGTTTTATCCCAATTGGCTAATAGCTTCTCAATGACAATCTTGGCAGGAGAGATATCGAGCGACTCAATACAGGCTTGATTGATATAGATAGTGGTAGACATTGAGGCTATTTTTTGGGTAAATTTTCGCGAGGATCGAATGACTGGATTTTGAGCAGTTGTTCGTAAAGTTCACGTTCACGATTGCTAGGATTTTTGGGAACCACGATTTGAACTTCTACATATTGATCGCCGAAGGTTCTTGCATCTTTCGGAAAACCTTTCCCTGATAAGCGTAATTGTTGACCAGATTTCACCGCAGGAGGGATTGTGAGCTTTACTAAACCGCTTAAGGTTGGTACTTCTACTTGAACACCTAGGACTGACTCGCTCGGTGAAATTGGTAATTGACAGCGAATATCTGAACCTTCGAGAGTAAAAAATGTATGAGGCTTAAGTGTGATCTTGAGATAAAGATCGCCGCCTGATGCTCCTTGACCTTTCAGCCTAATTCTTTGTCCTGAGAGCACCCCAGCAGGCATATTCACCTCAAGCGATCGCCCATCTTCGAGACGGATGCGTTCACGACCGCCGACATAGGCGCGTTCGAGGGGTAATTCTAATAAAGCTTCAGAATCACGGCGTGGGGCTGGGCGGGGTGGGGCTTGAGTAGTAGTGCGATAGGAAGACGCGCCGCCTGTATCTTGGGCGCGTTCATTAGTGCGAAATTTGCCTAATAATTGATCGACAAATTCTTGGAAATCATTGTATTGGCTAAAGTCAACATCGCCTGTAGAGCCACGCTCAAAGTCAGGCGTATATTGTTCACGCGCAGATGGAGGTCGTCCGCCTTGACCTTGAAAGCCGCCTTGTTTCCAATATTGCCCAAAGCGATCATATTGCTGACGCTTGGTAGTATCAGACAGGACTTCATAAGCTTCGCCGATATCTTTGAAGCGCTCTTCTGCGGCTTTGTCTCCGGGATTAAGATCGGGATGATATTTTCGCGCTAACCTACGATAGGAGCGCTTGATTTCGTCAGCCGTGGATGTTTTCGGTATACCGAGGATTTCATAGTAATTGCGAAAGTTTTGCATATTTCCCGAACTGCAAACAAGGAGATAACTTAGCTTACCCTATCGTTGCTTTTGGGAAACCTTACGGTTCTGCCAAAAGTTATAGCGATCACCGAACCCAGATATTAGAGATGGTGCGAAGTACATCCTTTAACATCAAGGTTCTATATCCAGCTAGGCAACCACATTAGCACGCGCAAATAGACCGAGGAGATCGGTAAACCGATATAAATAGGCAGCCAAAATAAAAATGCAATTGTAATTGCTACAAACATCCCTGAACTGAGCGCTTGTAGTTCTTTTAAAGGCGATCGCCACATTAATGATATTAAAAGGGCAAGTGCCGCAAAGGCAAAAACTGAAGCTGGCATATAGTGATATAGAAATATACAGCGCCGACTGATGCTCCAAGGCAACCAATGGGCGGCAAAACTGATCATTACATAGAAAATAAACCAGACTAATGGCGATCGCTCTTTAGAAAATATCTGAGTGAAAATCTTTGGTGGAAATCTGAATCTAGATATGATTAAAATCGCTAGACAGCTAAGCAAAGCGATCGCGCTAAACCAGTATAAAAATGGGTTACCGATCGCCAGTACATATTCCACCATGCTATTGGGACGAACCTCAAAAAAGTAAGCGATCGGGCGAATTAATAAAACCCAACTCCACCATGGCGAACAATAGGGATGGATTGGTTGAGTTTTGCCAACTCCTAAATTTTGATGAAAGCCGAGGATTTGGCGGTGTAGTTCCCAAATATCGCGTTCAGGATTAATTATTAAATGAGGAATCCATTGTCCGAAATAGAAGATGATTGGCAGAATTATTAAACCAATCAAAATCTGATTTGCATTTAAAGTTTGCCGATAACGCGACCGAGCATAACCAGCGATCGCTACTAGACCAACCATATATGCTAAGCCTGTCCATTTCACGCTTACTGATGCACCGAACATCAAGCCCGTAGCAATTACCCAAAACCATCGTTGTCGCGATCGCTTCAGAGCCATTACCATACACAACTGACTCAACATCCCAAATAGCAAGATGTAAATGTTAATTAAGCCAAATCTGGACTCCACTAATAACAAACCATCCATCGCCACAAACCAGCCCGTTAGCCATGCCCAGTCACGGCGATCGCTTAATTGCCAGACAAATTCATAAGTAACTAATGGCAAAAGTGAACCAGCGATCGCAGTCAAGCAACGATAGCCAAAAGGTGCATAACCAAATATCTGGATTCCTAAAGCAATGATGTACTTTGCTAAGGGTGGATGAGCATCAAAAAGTGGTTCACCGCGCAAATAATTTTGAGCAAACTTGGGATAATAAACCTCATCAAAAACTATATCAGCCGTGCCATCCAAATTCCAGAAACGTGTACCAAAAGAAACTAATGCGATCGCCATTACGCCGAATACAGGATGCTCTGCTAGCCAAATTAGGCGATCAGCTAAACGAGCAAGGGGCGTAATAATTATTCGCTCTTTCCAATTGCTCATTTATAGCTCTTTATCTGGGAAACATTTAAAATCAAATTTGAGATAGTAGAGTGGGCTTTTCTGCCTTACTACTCGCAGTACTACCAACTAATCAAATTATTTACCAGCTTTGATTTGAGACACTAGCTCTTCCAAATCTTTAACATTTGGCGATCCAGAGAAAAATATGCCGTTGATTACAAACGAAGGCGTACCGCGTACTCCTAAAGACTTGCCAAGCTCAAAATCTTTCTTAATTGCTGCTTTCGCTTCTGCACTCTTGCGATCGCGATTAAATTTATCAACATCCAGATTTAAACTCTTGGCAAGTTCCAGATAAAACTTTTCGCCGAGCTTGCTCTGCTGCTGAAACAATGCATCATGGTATTCCCAAAACTTGCCTTGTTGAAAAGCAGCCCAAGAGGCAAATGCGGCAGGTTCTGCTTGGGCGTGAATCTCGGTAAGCGGAAAATGTTTATAGACCAGAGTCACCTCATTCTGGTTTTTTGCCATAAACTCTTTCACCACCGATTGGGCCTTAGAGCAATAAGGACATTCAAAATCTGAGAACTCCGCCATAATGATTTTTTGACTAGCTGAACCCGTCACAGGTGAGTTGCGAATGAGTAGCCTAGGCTCTTGGCGAATTTGGGATAACACCTTATCTCTCAACTGCTCTTCTTGCTGAGCTTGAGATCTTTGATAAGACTGCACGGAGTCTAAAATTACCTGTGGATTTTTACGAATAATCTCTAAAACTTTATTCTCAAATTGAGCATCGGAGAGTTGAGCACTAGCCGATTGTCCTGAAGAAACACAGCTTGTAACAATCAGTAAAAGTGCAACTAAGGTTGACAGTAGATAGGGTGGGAGGCGCATCGCAAAAATATCACAAATAAAAGGTGTAATTCTTTCCGTTTCAGTCTACACGATCGCCAATTAATAAACTAAAAACTGAAACAGTGCAAAGTGCTGCCTTTATCTTCAAACTTTGCTAACCTTAATTAAAGGTTATAGCAACATACTATTAATTTATACTAAGGTATATTAAGTCTAAGGCTAAGGATATTAATTTTGAGACTTAATTAAAACTTTATTTATGTAAATATAAAAATGACTGCAAATATTGACACTAACAATAATATTCAAGTCCTTGTTATTACAGGTAGCTATTCTGAATATTTAAACTGGCGTAAAGACAATCCATCAGTTAAATACTGCAAATACATTGAACGGATTGAAGATTTGCAAGGAGTAAATGGATTTTTTGCCAACATTATTCTTTATGGGAACTACGAGAATAATCCTATATATGGCACATACCAGATGCGCGAACTATTGGCGGAACGATCTTCTCCATTTCGTTCGTATGTACATTGATCATCGTTAAAGTACATTGCTTTGAACTAAAATTTTGCACTGGAATATAGCTTAATCATTATGACGTTTGCTGTAAATGTATTGCAGATTTAACTGTTCAGCCATTTTTGCAAAAATCTTATCTTCTGTAAATGGTTTAGCTACAAGTCCATCAAATCCAAAAAGAGTTACATCTTCTTCTCTAAGATTAACTAGGCTGGCAGTTAGAGCAATAATGCGAACTCTTTGAGATTCTGAGATATTTCTACTTGCTTCGATTTCTCTTATGGCGATCGCAGTTTCATTGCCATCTAATATCGGCATCCGTATGTCCATCCAAATCAAGTGAGGTGACCAGGATTGCCAAACAGCGATCGCCTCCTGCCCATTACTAACTTCGCACACTTCAAATCCTAGAGGAGATAAGATTCGGGTTAATAATTGTCGATTAACCCGAATATCTTCGACAATTAAAATGCGGTAAGACTTATTTCCCACAATCCCAATCACGCGATTTGACGATGATATCGAAGAATCTGTACTAAATAAATTTAAAGATTTAATAGGAATGTAGAACTTAAAAGTAGATCCTTCTCCTAATTTACTGGTTACAGACATTTGCCCACCCATAATCTGCACATAGTTACGACTAATCGATAGACCTAAGCCAGTACCTTCTTGCGATCGCCTGCCTGAGGCTGTCTGCACAAAAGCTTCAAATAGAGTTGATATTTCTGCCTCAGAGATGCCTGAACCAGTATCTTCTACTTCAAAATAAAGATTGTGAGTCACTTCAAAGATTTCTCCCGCGATCGCCTCTACTGCTTTTGGAAAGACTCGAATATGAATATGTCCCACATCCGTAAATTTAATTGCATTGCTAATTAAATTGATTAAAATCTGGCGGAGTTTACCTTCATCCGTATAGATATACGGAGGTACATCTGGATGAATCTTAAAATCAAACGTTAATTCTTTTTCATCAGCTTTGAGCGCCAACATATCTCGGGCGATATCAACAATGTGGTAGAGATAGCATTCTTTCTCTCTCAGAAATACACTCCCCGCTTCCAGTTTTGACATTTCTAAAATGTCATTAATCATTACCAGCAGATGATTTCCACTACTACAGATAGTTTGTAAGTCGCTTTGGTGCTGATCATTTAGATCTTGATCATAGAGCATAAGCTGTGCGAATCCCAGAATTGCGTTGAGAGGAGTTCTCAATTCATGACTCATATTTGCTAAAAATGCTGCCTTAGAGAGACTTGCTGCTTCTGCGTCTTCCTTTGCCTGTTTTAGATCACGAGTACGTTCCTCGACACGTTGTTCTAATAGATTTGATTGTTCTCTTAACTGGATCTCACTTTGACGCATCGCCTCGACCGCACGACTATATTGTTCATATTCGGTTGTATCGCCATGTTCGGCGGCATTTGACAACATGATTTCAAGATCACTTTTATCTCTATAGACAATTTCTAAGATTGATTGCAGAGTAGCTTGTGCCATCTTCCGTTCGATGATTTCATTTTTTAATCTTTTATTTACATTTAACAGTTCTGATTCAATCAAATCACCATGTTCAATTGCGGTTAACAAAGAGTTTTCCAAATCGCAATTTTCGATCTGAAGTCGGCTAACTTCTATTCGCAACTCTTTGACTTCTTGCTGAAGAATTTGCAAGTCTTTCGCAGATAATTCTTCAGGAAATTTAGGCTTGTTCATGTAGTCAAATTTGTTACAGCACTGCAATTTTTTATTAGCGGCTCAAATGGCGATCCTAAAATGTGATCAATTAATCAATTTAAACATAGCCACAGATTTTAAAAGAGTTACTAAAATCATTATGTGTTTTAAAAGTCCATGTCAGTTTTTCTTTGCTTAACTTTTTTGGTTGATCTCTTGTATATAGATTTTTTGCCCATAGACTTTTTGGCATACATTTGGAGATCGCTGCCATTCTTGTGAAGTTAAGCTAGGCGGCGAGAAGTATGAGCCAGCCTAAACTCAAAAAATAACTTTAAAAAATAACTTTGTAGGACGTTGCTAGATATGGTAAGGTGCGCTACGCTATTAATCCAAATCGCCTAAGTCGTTAGTTATTTGATTTCAATGAGTTATCAATCCCAAACATATGCGATCGCTAGTCATCAAGAAGATTTAGAGCAACACCTGCTTGAGTCATCTTTAGTCGATCGTGAGCAATTAGCAGTTGCCAAACGCTGGCAAGAGCGCCAAGAAGGTCCTTTGCTAATGATTTTATTACAGCTGAGTTTTATTGACTTGCAACAGTTTAGTGGCTTACTTGATTGGTCTGGTCAAGGTTGGATGAATACAAGCTATTAGCTTTGAGCTTGTTCTTATATTCACGGTAAAACCCGAAGAAGTAGATTGGGGCGCGACACTCCTCAGTTTACTTCTTCGGCTTTAGTTTATCCACCACTTACAGGTGGAATAAGGGCAACTTCGTCACCATCGGCAAGAGATGTGTGCGGATCGGCAAAGTTCAGATTAATCGCATAACGTGTTAAAGTTCGCCATTTTTCGAGGCTGGGCTGCTGGCTGACTAAGCGATCAAATATTTGTGATACTGCCGCCCCAGACTCAAGCGTAATTTGCATTTCATCAACGGCGAATACTTCTTGGAAAATTGCAAATAATTTAACGGTGATTTGCATATTCTTATTCTCCTTCGGCGTTTTCATAGGCGGCGATGATGTTGTGTACTAGCGGATGACGCACCACATCCGACTTATCAAACAAATTAAAAGAAACCCCTTCAACCCCTTGCAGAATGTTCATCGCGATGATCAAGCCAGATTTTTGATGGCGTGGCAGATCGATCTGCGTAATATCACCAGTAACTACCATACGCGATTTAAAACCGATGCGAGTTAAGACCATCTTCATTTGTATCGCAGTTGTGTTCTGAGCTTCATCTACAATGATGAATGCATTACTGAGTGTCCGTCCCCGCATATAAGCCAGTGGTGCGACTTCGATAATGCCACGCTCCATTAACTGCGGTACTTTGTCCGCACCGATCATTTCATTCATGGCATCGTAAAGTGGTCGCAGGTAGGGATCGATTTTTTGCTGTAAGTCTCCTGGGAGAAACCCTAGGCTTTCGCCTGCTTCGACGGCTGGGCGAGTAAGGATAATCCGCTCAAATTTACCGCTTTGTAATGCACTCACCGCAGCAACAGCAGCAAGGTAGGTTTTTCCAGTACCCGCAGGACCAACTCCAAATATTAAATCGTGTTTTTCCATAGCTTGCACATATTGTTGCTGGCGATATGTGCGCGGCTGGATCGCGTCACCGCGTCGGTTACGCGAAATTGTGGCACGATCGCGCCATTCTGTAGAACGTTCCTCAGTGATCGCTTGACGAGCAGCGCGAATATCCACAGCGGCGATCACTTTTTCCTGTGACCATAGAGGCTTCAGTGCTTTAACGATTTGTTCGCACAAGTTAATTTGTGCCGTAGTGCCATCAATTAATAAATCTTGTCCCCGCATCACTAGCCGTACACCTGACTCTTCAGACAGTAGTTTCAGGTTTTCTTCGCGTGCTCCTGCTAGGGCGATCGCACTACTAGGAGTTGGCATACTAAAAATATACGGTTCGTGACGGGGAGTACCCATTAAGTTAGCGATCCTCTAATGTTTATAAAAAATTATTTGATGAGATTTTCAGCGCCACTAATGACACGAGCAGACAAAATTTTGTCACCTAGTCTCAGTTTATCCAAAGTTTCCTTGCCATTGGTTACATACCCAAAAACGGTGTAGTTTCCATCAAGCAAATTTAGCCCTGCAGGAGTCAGTCCTGATTCAAATAGGTAAATGAAAAACTGTGACGAACCCGCATTTCCATCATTATTAGGATGAGCCATGGCAACTGTTCCGAAGACAGCAAAAGGCAAAACTGGCAATGTTCCTGACAATCCCATCTCTTCAAAGGTTTTGCCATAAGTAGGCACTTTTTGATCAGGCAACCGCACTTCGATCGGTACTGTCCGAGATTTCCCAGTAGCAGGATCAATGTAGCCATCAGCATCACCATCGGGATCGCCTGTCTGGAGATAATAGTTTTCGTCTGCTCGCGTAAAGGTCAGCCCGTCGTAAAAGCCTTTTTGGACGAGATCGACAAATTGACCTGCATTGACTGGTGCATTGTAACCATCGACCGTGATGATCACATTGCCACTTTTGGTCGATAACTCAACGAGAGCGCGACCTTTAAGTTGGGGTAAGTTGGCATACTTGACAGGTACTTCAAAGGGAAATGCTTTGATAAAGTCAGTCTCCACTAAACCAACATAGTCCAAGGCTTTTTCCGATAAGGCTTTGACACTATTACGATCTTTGATAGCGATCGCTTCCTGTAGCGGGACAAGAGCAGTCATTAAGCTGGTTAAATGTTCTGTCACCACGCTTTGGCGATCGGCTTTAACTTCCGCAATCAGATTTACCTTGTTTTGAGTTAGGCTCTGAGAGACAGTCTCGATATCTTTTTTCAAACTGTTCCATCTTTTGAGATTTGCTTGACGTGGCATTAGCTCCAAAGTTTTTTGGACATCACGCAGCAGATCGTTATCAATTGGTAGAGCATTGCGTAAGATAACCTGAGCATCTTTGATGGCGCTTTTGGTTGGTAATGCTGCCATGCTTGATTGAGGAATCGCGAATACCGTCATAAAAGCGGACATTATCATTACTAAGCAGATAACAATGATGTCTATGCGCTTTAACCACGAAGCTCTAAAAAAAACTCGATCAGATCGATCTAAATTAAGATTTAACATTGCACCCAAGACTAAACTAACTAATTAAAATGCTATTGCATTTCGTTGCACAGTTAGGCAAACTTATTTTTGATATCATGCAGTCCTATTGGTAAAACTTATTATGACGGACGCAAGGATCAACCCGCAGATAGACCCTAAAACTAGTGAATCAGAGTTGTCAGCGTTGCAAAATGATCGTCTGTTTAGATCGATCATGGAAAATGTTGCTGACTTGATTGCGGTGATCGATGCACGAGGCTATCGAATTTATAACAGTCCCTCTTATCAAAAGGTTTTAGGTTACACAACCGCCGAACTACAAGGGACATGGGCTTATGACAAAATTCATCCCGATGATCAAACTCATGTGCTTCAGGCTGCTGAAGAAACATTACAGACGGGAGTGGGCAAAGTTTTAGAATATCGGATGCAGCATAAAGATGGTACTTGGCGGATTTTAGAGTCATCAGGCAATGTGATGCGCGATGAACAGGGCCAGGTTCAAAATATTGTGATTGTGGCTCATGATATTAGCGATCGCCGATTGGAGCAGTCAGAACGTCGTCGCGCCGAAATAGAGCTAGAGCGATCGCGTCAAAGTTTTAAAGATTTAGTGAGGCGCGAAGAAATGTTAAATCGTCGTCTTGCTAGCCAAATTCGTAATTCCCTTGATCTCAATACAATTCTGGCGACCGCAGTAAATGAAGTGCAAGATTTATTGCATATAGATTTATGTAATTTCTTTTGGTATACGCCAGATACCGATCCGCCAGAATTTCAGCTAGTCCATTTTGCTACTAGTCACAGTTCACTTATGGCAACGCCTGACTATCCTCTTTCTCAATTGACGCAGTTAGGAGAGCGATTACTAAGACAAGAAATCATTAGAATTCCATCAATTTACATAAATTCTTATATAAATTCAGAACTTGATGATTTCAGTCGGGATCTGTTGGCTGAGAGAGGTTTTACTTCACAGTTGCTAGTGCCGATTAAAACCCGATCGCAAAAACTAGGCGTAATTGTCGCGGCGCATTGCCAAGGTAGTCGCCCTTGGAGTGCTGATGAAGTTGAGCTATTGCAAGCTGTAGCCAATCAACTAGCGATCGCGATCGATCAAGCAGAACTATTTGACTCAGCGCAAGCTAGTGCCAACTCGGCAAATGCCCAAGCCCTACAACTCGAAAATGCTCTTGCCGATTTACAAAAAACTCAAAGTCAACTCATTCAAACTGAAAAAATGTCGAGCTTGGGTCAACTTGTAGCAGGTGTAGCCCATGAAATTAATAATCCTGTCAACTTTATCTATGGCAACCTTAGCCACACCAGTCGATTTGTCCAAAATTTGCTAGAAGTGATCGATCTTTATTCCCAAAGTTATCAAGAGCCAAATCCTAAAATTGCCCAATTCTTTGATGAGATCGATTTTGAGTTTATCAAACAAGATCTGCCCAAAATGCTCACGTCAATGAAAATAGGTGCTGATCGCATTCGGCAAATTGTTTTGTCTTTGAGAAACTTTTCGCGCACTGACCAAGAAGGGCGCAAGCCTTTTAATATCCACGAAGGGCTAGATAGTACGTTACTAATTTTGCAAAATCGGCTCAAACCCTATGGCGATCAACGTGAAATTAAATTAACCAAGCAATATGGTGATATTCCGATTGTTAATGCTTATGCAGGGCAGATCAATCAAGTATTTATGAATATTTTAAGTAATGCGATTGATGCGATCGATGAGAGTAGTACCCAAAAAGATTTTCTAAGCGAGATTATCATCACTACTGAATTGCAACAGCCAATATCGGCAGATAATCAACAAACAATGGTTATGATTAGGATTGCGGATAATGGTCATGGTATTCCTGAAGATATCTGCAAAAAGCTTTTCGATCCATTTTTTACAACTAAACCTGTGGGTAAAGGGACAGGGTTGGGGCTGTCGATTAGTTATCAAATCGTGGTAGAGAAACATCAAGGCAGATTGGAATGTTTTTCTGTAGTCGGCAAAGGCACTGAGTTTAGGCTGGCAATTCCGATCGCATCGCCATCTTAAAACACAGGAATTAGAAGCAGGGCAGTGCATTCAATCTTTATATTTTTAAGATCTATAAAAACATTTTTGCTAATTATTCTCTCTTAAACTAAGCAATAGCTTAATTTTCTAAGCATCATTCTTCGCAATATGAAACCAAATTCCTCTGACAGTAACTCATCACCTTTGCAAAATATATTCTCTTGGGTTAAGAATAGCCCTGAGCGATTAATTGATGAGGCTTTTGAGGTGGCTGTTGATATTAAGCGGATTGAAGAAGAAAACTTTAATGGCAATAAAATTGCTAACGATGGCAGTTTTGGCAGCAGTGTATTTAGCGTATTTGAAATTCAACTTCAGAAGTATCTCAGAACCATTAATTCCCGCTTAAACTTTTATAAAATTAGTGCTTCTCTACCTTATTTACAGCCTCAAAGTTCTAGTAATCAAGCCAATATAGCGATCGCTATATATTCGCCCAACAATCAGGAGCTTGATCCTGTCAGTAATGGTCAACTATTATCAAATCAACTTGCTGGCAATAGCCGAAAATTTTCTATTTATCAGAAACTCGCCTTTATTGACTACACTCTCGAAAGGTATAACGGAGCAAGCGATCGCACTATTGGTATAGCTGCTAATTCTTCAGTTAACGCTAATCCCTCCACAACTAAACCAGCTCAAGAGAATGATCGAGAGACTGATGAGAAGTTCCAACTCTTTAATACTAATAAAGCCAAAAACTATAGACGCAATGCCCAACAAGTTTCACCTGTAGAAAAAACTATTTTACCTGGATCACTTTTTAGAGCTTTTGATCGGGTCAAACGTAATTTAAGCAGCTCGTATGTTGATTACGAAAAAGACATTGTTGAAGAACTGAGGCAATCACGAGAGCGGATTAATCAGGCTTTACGTTACATTGTCATCCTTGTAATTTCGGTTATTGCTATGCAGTTTCTATCAAAAACGCTGATTTTTAGCCCGATGATTAACAGCTTTGTTGACACTAACGATATGACCGTCAAGTTTAGTCCTGCCATCAAAGAAAGAGCTTTTAAAGAGCTGCAATTAGCTAAGGAGCAGATTGAATTTGATTACATGATTAAATCCATTGTGCTTGAGCAATCGCGTTCTAGCCAAGAATCAGTAAAACCTGAGTCATCTAAATCTGAAGAGAGGGCAAATGAAACTTCTGAAAAGCGCTCATCAGAACAACTTGAAGCGTCGATACAGCAGGAATCAGTCAAAATTTTAAAAAAGTATAACAACGCAAGTCTAGATGGAGTGAAAAACTTATTAGCTGATATTACTTCTGCTTTTGTCTTTTATCTTTTCCTACTCTCAGGTCGAAAAGAATTGAGAACTCTTAAAGAGTTCCTTGATGAAATTCTCTATAGCCTCAATGACAATGCCAAAGCTTTTTTGATTATCATCTCAACTGATACTTTTGTGGGATTTCACTCTAGCGAAGGATGGGATGCTTTATTGACAGTTTTATTCGAGCATTTTGGCTTGCCTGAAAACAAAATTCTGGCTCAATCTTTTATTTCAATCGTCCCAGTATTTCTTGATGGCTTATTCAAATTCTGGATTTTCCAATATCTCACTCAAGCTTCCCCTGCTACCGCCACAATTTATCGAGAAATGAATGAATAAAATAGTAAAGCGCACACGAAGCCAACCTTTTACTTTTTATTGCGTCAATTGATATTAGCGATCGCAAAAACACGTTAAGATTTATGATGGCTTTTTGAAATAGCGTTTCGACTTCCGACGTTGCCTTTGTTAGTTCTGCAATAGATTGATATTTTAAATATTTATAAATTTCCTATGATTTACGAAATTTTCATGCCCGCGCTTAGCTCCACCATGACCGAAGGAAAGATCACCTCTTGGGTGAAATCACCTGGCGACAAGGTAGAAAAAGGCGAAACAGTCGTGGTCGTAGAATCTGACAAAGCCGACATGGATGTCGAAAGTTTTTATGAAGGCTATCTCGGCGTAATCATTACTCCCGCAGGCGAATCTGCTCCCGTTGGTTCAGCGATCGCGTATGTTGCTGAGACTAAAGAAGAAATCGCAGAAGCTAAACAAAAAGCGGCTGGACAATCAGCATCCCAGAATGGCTCCTCTTCTCCACAATCTGAAGAGCCACTTGCCAAGTTAGTCTCCTCGCCAACAGCCGCCGCTGTCGCTGCAATTCCTGATGTTGTTGTATCTTCACCCCGCAGGTCTGAACCCGCATCATCGGGTCGGCAAATTGTATCTCCTA
>JAYVVP010000147.1:0-5030 GCA_043786935.1 Pseudanabaena sp.
TTGGACTGGCAGGTTGCTTAATGTGTGGATACTTTTAGCTTACCTGTTTAGTCTTTTTTTTCTTCAAATTTGTTTGGCTTAACCCGAACTGACGTTATTCAGTATGTCTAGTTTGCGGTCAAAGCCGATCACCTTTTTCTTCTAAACCTGAAATCGAGTCATTTCAGACAGATCATGGCGATCGCTGTGGCAAAAAGCCAAGTAATATCGGATTTTTCTCCGATATAGTTGCCGAGACTTTAATCATTCAAGACTGTGACAATCGCGAAGTTGCTTATAGCATCGCCGAAACTTTACGTCAGGCTGCATCTAACGTTCTCGATATGGATATTGACGATCTCCAAGTCTTAGCGCTTGGGCAAGCAGGACGGGAACAAGTTGATATGATCTTGTACGATCCTATGCCTGGTGGTTCAGCTTTACTAGAATTAATGCGCGTTAAATGGGTCGATATCATCGCCGCCGCCCTACATATTGTGGGCAATTGTTCCTCCAAATGCGATCGCGCCTGTGTAGACTGCCTACTAACTTTCCGTAATGCCCATTACCATCGCCATCTCAATCGCCACGTCGCCCTAGAAACATTACAAAAATGGGGGGATATTCTCATACAAGGAAATCTCATTCCACCTAAACAACCTGCTGCTACTAAAGATTCTACCGATAACTTACCTGTTAATGCGGCTGAGTCTCAACTTCAGGAAATGCCGACACGAGCTGGGTTTCTCGACCCAGATATTCAGAGACAAATAGATCTCGGTAAGCCTATTGGCACTACAACTCCTGATTTCTTTTATGAAAATCCAAATGATACTTTTGATGGAGTTTGTATCTATCTAGACGGCATGAGTAAAGCCTTTCATGGAAATTCGGCAACAAAAGAGCGCGATCGGGAAATTCGCGAAACTCTAGAAAACCAAAACTATCGTGTGATCACAATTACTGTCAGTCAACTTAGCGATCGCGATGCTATGACACAACACTTCTACAGACTAGGATGTATTCTCATTGGCAAATCTCAAGCTAAAAATCTTAAAGATGATCCTCATTGGTTTAAATAGCATTTGTAGAGTAATTACTTGACACTTTGAAAGTTAGACAACAGGAAAAATCATTAACAAAACATGACTAAAGGCATTCCCGAAAAGTGTAAAAAATGCGCGATGCTTTCAGCGATTCAGGCTCAAGAACTTCATGGTCATGATGGTGATCGCTGTTGGAATCCTGCGGTTTGCTATAGTCGCCGTTCCTATGCCCGTCATCGCGATCGCCGTAATCTGATTCGCTCTCGCAAACGGGGTGATACCAATGAGAATTTAGTTGTGAATATTGATGAATTCGCATCAGTATTTTGGGCAGTGTTGGTAGTTTATCGACAAGCAGGAACGGATACACCAATTCATGCGATCGCGGCACAAGTTTGGAAAGGGCAAGAAAAATTTGCAGAAATTCAACCAATTCATTGCGCGGGTATGGTTGCTTCGCAAGTTCATACTTATGTCCAGAAAGTATTGGTTTTATTAGAGTCAAACTATGAGATTAAGAAGTTTGCTAGTCAAGAACGTCTCGATCCTTGGCTTTGTCCTTTGCGCTCTTGTCCTTGTCATCCAAATTAATTTTCTGAAAGCCCATGAAAGTTAAACAGCTTGAGTTGGATTTGTGGGATGTCATTTCGACAGTGAGACAGACTCCTGAAGATGCGAATTTTCTGATGGTGTTTAAGCTGTTGGATTTGACTCTGGTTGATCTTGATACGCGATCGCAGTTACGAGTAGCAGGAGAAGCGGTTTGTCAGATTGCAGATTTATTTTGCGATCGCTCTAGTTTTTTATTTGAGGAGTTGCACTCTCGTGTAGTAAATGGCGAGCCAATCATAACTGATGATGCTTTTGATCGTTATGTGAGGCAATCAGTGGTGGTGGATTTTGACCAGTTCATTAAACCTTTGCAGAGTTTACCGAGAAAGACTCCTGAATATGCCAAAAATGGTAATTCGATTGTTGGTGAAATTGATAAGAAGGTTTTGATTCAAGCTTTGGAGCAGGAAAGTTTGCTTAGTTTTGAGGATGAATTTAAACGGACAATTAGGACTGCTCATACTGAAAATGTTTCTGCTTGGATTGAAGCGATCGCGCCTTGTATTGCAAATAGTTCTTCTCCTATGCGCTTAATAGATTTACAAGAGGCTTTGCCTCTAACAATTGTAGAAATTTGGCTAGGATTACTTTTAGGTGATTTCAAACTTGAACAACGCGGAAGCTTTTATGAATTAAACGAGATTTGGGTTAGCTAAGGTGAAAGTTGCCCATGCACGGTAAGCCAAATACAGGCTGGCTCGATACTGGTATATTCATAAACACGATGCTTAGTAGGCGCGGCAATTAGTAGATAATCTCCTGCTTTTAGTTTTATCCTCGTATGGTCAACATAGCAAAGCTCAGCTTCACATTGAAGTAAGATTACCCATTTATCAAGTTCTTGGTCATACCATTGTCCTGCTGAAGCAGTTTGTCCTATGGAAATAATGTGCTCGATCTGAATATTTTTGTCAGAAACAATTTGCTCAATTTTTCTAGATGATTTAACACTTGAGGCAGTTCATAGATATTTTGCATAGATCAATATGGATTAAGCTGATTAATGATTTCTAAGCACCCGTCTTAGTCATAGCGAAGCGTGACAACATAGAAATTTGTTGACATCTCATTATAGTTAAGCACACCCAAAAAATTGGCGCTAAATTTTCATGACGCAAGTATCTACTAATATGTCGTATATTAAAATACGACATCGCTAGCAATGACATGAGCAAAAAACAAATCATCATTGGAATCGTTGCAAACGCAGGCGGAGTAGGGAAATCAACTCTTGCTGTCCATCTAGCCTATGAATTGAACAAGCATAAAGTATCAGTTGCATGAATCGATCTTGATCCTCAACGTGCTCTAGATGTATTCTGTGGACTTCCTCCCGCAACTCCAGAAACATCAATAGTTAGCGCTTTATTTAAAGAATTCACAGGCGATTGGACATTGATTCCTGCATGGAATATTCCTAACATCGAAGTCTGTCAAGGGCATCCCAGCATGGCAAGACTAGCCGATGATCTGGTGATTCGTCGCCGAGGAGAATATGCTCTCGCTGATCGCTTAAAAAGTCATCCACTCCGTCATGATGTGGTAATTTTAGACTGCCCCGCCACGATGGGTATAATTTGCGAAAATGCGATCGCTGCTAGTACAGGCTTACTTGTACCGATCCAGCTAGAAATGAAATCCATCTCTGGAGTTGCGGATTTAGTGGAATGGGCGATCGCCATTACAGACGATCTTAAACTCGATCCTTCTCCTCAGATACTTGGACTAGTACCTAGCCTCTATGACAGTAGCCGTGCGATCCATCGGCAATATTTACAACAGTTACCAGAAATAACTGAGCAGTTAAAAATCAAACTATATCCATATATCCGCGATTCATCTGAATTCAAAAACTGTAGCGCTAATGGGTTGCCATTACAAAAATATCGACCTAATCATCCTGCTTGCAGTGATTTTCAAGCGATCACCAAGGACATTATTAAATTATCAAAAGGTTAGGATAGTCAGCGCTTTGAGCCATCCCATCCTAAATTCTATTAAAGAAATAAATTTAAAATAGGAAACATCACAATGGGAAAGATTCCATCAATTTCACAAAGATTTACTGGCGCAATCCAAGCAACAGATCAAGCGCAACGTATTACCGAACTACAAGCCGAAGTAGAAAAGCTTCGAGATTCTCAATCTCCCGTCCTCGAGCAGCAAATTGAAACTCTCAGATATCAGCTACAAGAACAGTCGGGCGAAAAAGATATTGAGGTAAGCAAAATTCGAGCCAACCCTCATCAACCGCGTCAAACTATTACCAATGAAAGTATTCAAATCATTGCCCGAAGTCTAGAAAAAGATGGACAAATTACCCCATTAATCGTGATCCCTCAAGATGACAACTATCTCCTATTAGATGGTCAACGCCGTTGGGAAGCTGCCAAAATATTAGGCTGGCAAACATTGCGATCAGTCATCGCGATCATGCCCGATGACCTACATCGGAAAGCGTTACTAACATTTATTCATCATGAAGATCTTAATCCTCTTGACAAAGCCGAAGCTATCTTTAAAGAAGTTGTAGATGTTACCAGTATGGGTGCTGAAGAGATATTGACAGTACTGGCGACTGTATTAAGACGTTTAGAAAGACAAAAACAAACAAGTCAACTAACAAATCTTGTCACCGTCACCACCGACGAACAAAGATTGGGACTTCAAAGTTTAGGCGTGAATGAAGCTGAAGAAAAATTACTGTTAGTGTTACTAGGGTTGGCTCTCAATCCCACATCAATAAAAGCAAATCTGATGCCGATGCTTTCCCTGCCTAATGACTTAAAGCAAGCGATTAGAGAAAAAGGACTCAAAGGCGCTCATGCTTTAGCACTTTCTGTCCTATCAGAAAAAAACTTGGCAACTTCAGAAAAAGCAGCATCGAAAGAACGCATCAAGGCAACTGAGCAAGTATTATCCCAAGAGTTAAATATAGTAAAGACTAGAGAACTTATTGCTCAAATTAAGGCTAAATACATTAAGTCAGAGCATAGTCCGTCAAAACAAATTACAGCGATACAACGTAGTGTAGAGAAATTATCTAAGGAAAATATCGCCAATATAGATACACAACAGCTAACAGATCTACGCACACTTTTTCAGCAAAAGCTGGCAGAAATTGAATCTATTTTAGAAATTACAAATGGTTAAATAAAAGACCTGTTGGGAAATAGTGGCTCAAATCACTGAAACCCCTACAGGAAAAGGCTTTCACAGCTTTTAATTAAAAAACCTTGAAACCCTTGCTCAGACTAAGATACAAGGTTTTTTGAGCTTATTACCCAACAGGTCTAAAATCTTGAACCTATTCGAGAACTACCGCCAACAAATCACCGCATCAGAAGCACCCCGCGCCGATCGCTTGCGTCCGCGCAACCTTGATGAATTCAT
>JAYVVP010000148.1:0-5027 GCA_043786935.1 Pseudanabaena sp.
TAAAGTGCAAATCAGTTCAACTAAAGTGTTGAAATCCCGATCGCATTTCTAATCCATCAATTTGATCGCCCTCAATAATTTCCCCAATAATTACCGCGCTGGATAGTTGATTTACAAACTTCTCTGCTAACTCAACGGGCATACATAACACTAGTTCAAAATCTTCACCGCCATACAATACCCAATCTAAAGCGCGATCGCCTGCTAAAGTCCGCACCGCACTATGAATTGGTAATGATCGCCAACATATTTTGGCTCCAACCTTACTAGCACGACAAATCTGGGCGATCGCATCGCCTAATCCATCACTACTATCCATTCCTGAAATAGGAAAATCACCTAAATAATTTTGTTGTTTCAGGAGTTGATGGAGAACTGCGATCGCATCAAAACGAGGAATTGGTCGCTGATGATATCGACAGATTGCTTTTACTAACTCTTCTCCTGCAAAAACGCGATTGCCAATCCTAAGCGGAGCTAATAACTTCTCTTTTAAATCTTCTTTAAATAGAAGTTCTAAACCAGCTTTTGAGAGTCCATGCAAACCCGTCATCACAATCGCATCACCAACTTGCGCTGTATGTCTTTGGATTAATTGATTTTTATGTACTTGCCCAAATGCAGTTACGGATAGAGTCCGAATAGGCGATTGCACGGTATCGCCTCCCATCAATTCAGTTCCATAAGTTCGCAAACATTCACTAAAGCCCCGATATACACCCTCAATCCAAGCGATCGGAGTTTCTGATGGCAATCCTATTGCCATCACTAAACCCCAAGGTTTAGCGCCCATCGCTGCCAAATCGGATAGGTTTACGGCGGCTGCTCGCCAACCAACATCTTCGGGACTAGTAGTGCGATCGCTAAAATGCACTCCATCGATCAACATATCAGTGGTAACCACCATTTGATGATCGTGCAAAGTTTCTCCCATTGGAGCCGCATCATCACCGACAACCGCACTGCAATGTTGCCGAAAAATCTTCAGCAATCTCTGCTCTCCAAAATCTCTAACTGTTGCTGTCATTTGTAATGATTTTAGAGATTACTTTTAACTTGACCTATGTAATATAAGCGAGTTACGGATAGAAAGTTAGTTTAGGTAAAGCAAGTGACTCTTCCCAGCCCATCATGATATTCATGCATTGCATTGCTTGAGCAGCTTGACCTTTCATCAGATTATCGATCGCCGAAACTACAATTACTCGTCCTGTGCGCTCATCGACTTCTACGCCGAGATAACAGAGATTTGTGCCTAAAGCCCACTTAGTTTGAGGGAAAATATTTTTAGGTAATACCTGCACCCATTCTGAGTTGCGATAAAAAGATTTAAATATCGTCAGAACATCATCTTTGACTAATCCAGGGTCACGCAACTTTGCATAAACCGTTGAGAGAATGCCACGAATCATCGGCATCAGATGAGGCGTAAACTGTACTAACACTTCTTGCCCTGCCATATCACTACAAATTTGTTCGATTTCAGGAGTGTGGCGATGGCTGGCAATGCCATATGCTCCGATAGAACCGTCAGCTTCAGCTAATAATAAGTTGGTTTTAGGTTGACGACCGCCCCCCGATGTACCTGATTTGGCATCAATAATGATTGTACTAGGATCAACTAAGCCCTGTTTTAGCAACGGTTGTAAGGCTAACAAACTAGCGGTTGGATAACATCCTGCACATCCGACTAGATCAGCTGTGGCAATGCGATCGCGATAAATTTCTGGCAGTCCATAAACAGCTTTGTTATTAACTTCTATATCAGTACGTGCTTCGTTGTACCAAGATTCATAAACTTGCAGATCCGTGAATCGATAATCTGCGGACAAGTCAAGAATCTTACAACCTTTAGCCAACAGGCGAGGCGCGATTTTGCTGGCTAAACCGTTAGGTAATGATAAGAAAACAATTTTGCAGCGATCAGCGATTAATTCAGGCTCAAGATTTTCAATTGGTAGGTTGATGGCATGGGCTATGTGTGGATACAGATCAGCAAAATTTTGCCCTACAGAACCACTACCACCCATGTAAGTAATCTCCACCAATGGGTGGTCTAGTAACAGTCTCACCAATTGGATGCCGCCATAACCTGATGCACCAATAATACCTACGGGGATGCGATTCTGTGCGCTCATAATCTTACTCCATCAAAAATATTGAAAATGCTTTGTGAGTTTGGTTAAACAACTTAGCATATGCCAAGTGTCCAACCTAAATTCATCCTTAAAAACCTATAGTTTATTCAATAATAGGCGACGCTTTTAGCAACATATTCTCTAAGCAACTATAAATCTAAAGTCCGATTTATACAGAAACATTTGATGCATAATTAGCATTTTTAGGTTCTCCTAATTTAAATTACTTGTAATAATCGCTATCTCTGCTATGGCAATCTTGAATGGAATGTAAGAATATTAGCTTCGACTACGCTCAGCCAGCATATACCGATAGCTGCGCGTAGCCGAAGCTTTTCTTAAATAATTTAGGATTACTATAGCTAAAGTAAAATTTTTAAACTCATTGTTTATCAAATATTGTGCATTTTATATATAGTAGCGATCGCAATAAATCACAAAATCGATAAACCACCCATATGGGTGAAGAAATATAGCTTTAATTAATAAAAAATTTTGATAACAAAAAATTTATTTTAAGTAAATAGATAATTAAAAGTAATGACTTATTAACTTTATCTGTACCTTTTACGATTCTTTTAAGATGGCGATATATTAATTTAATCTAAATAAATTAAAGATCAGCTACTCTTGAGCTTCAAATAAAAATCATCATCCAATATTAAATAGAAATTACTTTAAAAGCAGACACTGAATTTCCCTTGTGACAGCAGATTTTGACATTAAGTCAAATCTTAGAAATATTTTTTTCATGTTTCCATTTATTTGCTAGATTTTGGGGAATTAATTTTAGTCTGGTTTTTCAAATGCTACGTTGAATCCCAAAAATATTTTTAAATCCTGTTCATTATGTTTAAAAATATACGACAATAAGAAAGTAATTCTATCTGGGCTAAAATCCTAAGAATTGCAAAATTTTTTCTAGTTTTAGGGAAAAATTTTCAATTTTAAAACCTTGAAATTTCTGATAATTCTATGACAGACACAATAACTACTTCTTTAACAGGAAAAGCTCTTCTTCAAAAAGCAAAAGAGTTAAACAACTTACCTAAGCGCGAACAAGCTAAAAAATGCGGTTATTTTACGCGTGGAAAAGACGGCGTAGATCGGGTCAATTTGACAGAATTTTATGAAGCAGTGCTTGCTGCTAGAGGGTTTGCGATTAATCCTGAACAGAGTAAAGATGGACGTGGTCGCGAACCTACGTTTAGAGTTAGCGTTCATAAAAATGGTCAAATCGTGATTGGCTCTACGTATACTCGATCAATGAATTTAAATGAAGGAGATGAGTTTGAAATTAAACTAGGATACAAGCATATTCATCTAATTCAGTTGACTGGCGATCAAGCTACTGATAAACCAGAGTAAGTAAATATCTCTAATTAAGTAAATCTTAAGTTATGAGTCTAAAAATTAGTTTTAAGAATGAGTTTTAAGTATTAGCATCGAAAGATTATTTAATTAGCTAGCTTTAGCGAGAAGATTAATATTGATTTATCGGTAAATGTTTGATTTTCTCGCTATTTCTACTTATTCTAATTTTCGATGTGACTTTGATTTCTAGGTTTTTTCTATGCAATTATCTATGCAATTAGTAGATACACATGTACACATTAACTTCAAAGATTTTCAGCCTGATCTTGATGCTGTTCGCGATCGCTGGCTAAATAACGGCGTAACCCGTCTTGTCCATTCTTGCGTGAGTCCTGATGAATTTATCCAAATTCAGGCGATCGCAGATCGATTTCCTGAAATAAGTTTTGCGGTTGGTTTGCATCCATTGGATACAAATCTGAATACAGTAGGTTGGAATCCTGAAATCGGCGATCGCATTAAAGCTCTGGCAATCAGCGATCGCCGTGTGGTCGCAATTGGTGAAACGGGCTTAGATTTTTTTAAGTCAGACAACAAAACTGCCCAAATTGAAGCGTTTAAATCACAACTCCGCACTGCGCGATCGCTAAATTTGCCAGTCATTATTCACTCACGCGAAGCATCTATGGCAACTCGTGAAGTTTTGCAAGAAATCAATGCTGAAGTAACTGAACAGCCGATTCGCGGTGTGATGCATTGCTGGGCGGGCAATGTTGAACAAACACAATGGTTTGTAGATCTGGGCATGTATATCAGTTTTAGCGGTGTCGTCACTTTTAAAAATGCTCATGATTTGCATGAGTCAGCCAAAATTGTGCCAAGCGATCGCCTCTTAATTGAGACTGATTGCCCGTTTCTTGCACCTGTTCCAAAGCGTGGTAAGCGCAATGAGCCAGCTTATGTATTACACGTTGCTGAGAGCGTAGCAAAGCTGCGAGATGTGGGACTAATCAGTCTAGCAGAGCAAACGACTAGTAATGCATTTGCGCTATTCTCGCTTGCTTGATATTTAATTCCAGTTTTAATTACAGCGCCTTGCGCTCTTTATAGAACCAAAAGCAGAAAAGAGGGCGATGTGCTTCATTCTGCTTTCGGTTTTGTTTGGGTATAAACTTAAATTATGCAAATTTATCTCGATCATGGTGCTACTACTCCTGCGCGACCAGAAGTCATCGACTTGATGGCAGAAGTTATGCGATCGCAATGGGGTAATCCTTCTAGCTTGCATTGGTGGGGCGAGCGTTCAACAATGATGATCGAGCGATCGCGTTTGCAAGTAGCAAGTCTAATTAATGCTGATCCTGAAGGAGTTATTTTCACTTCGGGCGGCACTGAGTCAGACAACATGGCTTTAATAGGTATTGCGAGGCGATACCCAACACCTCAGCACATAATTATTTCAGCGGTTGAGCATTCAGCCGTGCGAGTACCTGCGGAGTTTTTAGGACAACATGGTTGGGAAATCACGCGGTTGCCCGTTGATCGACAAGGCAGCGTCTGTACTCAAGATTTAGA
>JAYVVP010000149.1:0-5026 GCA_043786935.1 Pseudanabaena sp.
CGTCACTCTCTATTTTTTGATATATTTTAGCGTTTAACGCTGAATGGGTTCAGTGATTACTAACTTAGTAACGACCGCCACCGCCACCACCGCCGCCAGATTTGAAGCCACCACGACCGCCGCCGCCGCCACGGTTACCGCCGCCGCCGCCGCCGCCAAACGAGTCGTTGCTTTCGCGAGGCTTAGCCTTGTTAACTTTGAGAACACGACCCATCCATTCAGCACCATCCAATGCTGTGATGGCTGCATCTTCTTCTTCATCTTTGCTCATTTCGACAAAAGCAAAGCCGCGAGCGCGACCTGTTTCACGATCTGTAGGAAAATGAACACGAGTGACCTTGCCGTAGTCTTCAAAAACTGGCTTTAAATGGTCTTGGGTAACTTCATAGGACAAGTTACCAACGTAAATAGACATTATGCTTTCTCCAAGAATTCAATGAGTATGTAGAGATAGAGATGTCGGAGAGAAGCTTGTCACGATGAAACAGAAAAAAACTGTCAGTACAGAAAACAATTACTACAACCGATAAATACTTTTACCTTACGGGATTTAGTCTAGCGCATAAATATTATATTTGGGTGTAACTTTACGATTTATTTCTTTTTGTGGCGATCTCAAAACCTCAAGCAGTAGAAAAAACGCTCTCTACTTATTGAGGGTTTAGTCCATCCAGCCAATATTTTTGTTATTTATACGTTGCAACTGCTCGTTAGAACCAGTTGGACGGGTATAAGGGGTGCGATCGCGATTGGGGTATTGTTGTTCTACAGGCTGTTTGCGTGGAGTGGCTCTGTTTTGTTGGGGACTTTGTGGCACTAACTGAGATGCAGTAGGTGGCTCAACTGGCGCTATGGTCGCTGACTCTAGAGCCTTGGCTGATTCGGAGAGTTTGATATTGGCTTCAGCTAGACGTAGGTTATCGCGTTTGACTTCTACGAGCTGTTGTTCTAATTCATCTTTGAGACTTTCGAGCGCCGCCAGTGACTTTTGCAAAAGTTCCACATTAGTTTGGCTAAATTTCAAATCTTTTTGCAAATCGGAGATCATTTGCAAAAGTTCAGGTTCACGTTTTTGCGATCGCACCAATTCAGCTTCTAGGTCAGAGCTTCTTGCTTTAGCTTGATCGTTTGCTTTTGCTTGATCGTCGGCGCTTGTTGCCAAAAGCCCAAATCCTTTACTGACGGTTTCAGAAACTGTTTCGGCTCTTACTTCTATAGTTTTTTCAGTTATCTCATTACTAATTGATGACTTTTGGGCTTCATCACGCAATAAATCGGAAATCCCTACTTTTTTTTTAGTTGTCATATTTTTTATTTGCTTAAATTAAGCTGCTGTGCTTCGCGCATTATATTAAAATATCCCGCCGCAATTCATCCACAACCCGCCGATAGTCTGCTTCTGCTTCTCTAGCATTTTTACCTTTCCACTCTGTAACTAATTTTCCTTCTAGAGCCGCACGTTCATGGGCTTTGTAAGCGCGTACAAAAGCATGAAAAACGGGTACTCCAACCTCTAATAAAGTATTTTGAGCTTCAAGAGCTTCATTGAGGCAGCGTGGATCGACTCTGGTGAGTAAAACTCGATGGGGCACTTTTGCAGGTCGAACGGTATTTTTTATAGTGTCGATTAGAGCAGTTAGATCCATCGGCGCTGGTGGACTAGGTAAAACTAAATAGTCAGCGATCGCCACAACTGTTGAAAGTGCATGAGAGTGCAAAGCAGGTGGAGTATCTACTAATACTAGATCGTAACTACTAAGTTTTGGTAATTTTCGTAATTGAGTTGGATCAATTTCTTTAGCAATATCAAACCCCATGCCTTGAGAGCTCCTTCCTACCCACCAAGACAAGCTTCCTTGTATATCAGCATCAACAACTAATACTTTGGATTCCTTTGCCAAGATACCTGCTAAGGCGATCGCAGTGGTTGTTTTACCAACTCCCCCCTTACCATTAGTAACTACCACAATTTTTGGGGAATTTGACATATCAATTCAGTCTCCTTAAAGTTTATTCGCTGGTCTAGTTACAAATAAAACTGCGATCACGAGACAAGCTAGACCGATATTAATTGAGACATCAGCAATATTGAAAATCGCAAATCGAATAATTCTTAAGTCGATAAAATCAACAACATAGCCAGCCACAAAGCGATCAATGCCATTGCCTGCCGCACCAGCCAAAATGCAACCGTAGCCAACTTGTTCCCATCGGTTTAAGTTTTTACTAAATATCCCAAATGCAACTAGCCCTAAGCTCACAATCATTGACACCCATTTGAGCCAATCGATTTGACCGCTAAATAAGCTAAATGCTGCCCCCGTATTAGTTGCATAAGTTAAATGAAGAACGCCTTCAATTACAGGAAATGAGCGTAATCCCTTAAGATGTTGCACCACTAAATACTTGGAAGCTTGATCAAGAACTAATCCCAAAATTGCCGCAGTCCAGTAGAGAGAGTTCTCGATTTTGCGAGATGTCATATAACAATTTTTAATCTAAATAACGTATCCCATCAAAGCCCGAATTTGAGGTGGCGAACTTCTCCACTCACCTTAAGAGCTAGCTTATATCGATAAGCCCTAGCCACGCTAATAAACCTTGGTGACTAACAAACTCGATCGCGATCGCAATTATGAAACCGACCATCGCTGCACGACCATTTAAGCGCTCTGCATAAGTATTAAATCCCATTTTTGGATCAGTAGCTTGTGGTTCTTGCGTCGGTTCAGTCATGGTCTAAAAATCCTCAATTTTGCATAAAACTTCGTACAATTCTAACCTATAGAGTAAATTTGGCGCAAAGTAACGCTTTTAGTCTATGGCTTTGACTTTATGGATTCAGATCAAATCTCTTGTTCAAGCTTTAAATTACGTTCATTTTAAAACTTAAGGTTTTGTTTTTGGATTGTAACGACCGATTTCTTGTAAACTTAGTTAAATAAATATGTAAAACTGTAAAATTTTACTGAATTGTAGCTAGCAACATAATGGAGTGTAAACTGGCTTGGAAAATCATAAGGAAAAGATTTTAGTCGTAGATGACGAAGCAAGTATTCGTCGGATTCTGGAAACACGTCTGTCGATGATTGGTTACGAGGTTGTCACGGCCGCAGATGGCGAAGAAGCGATCGAAGTTTTTCACAAAGAGAATCCCGATTTAGTAGTGCTTGATGTCATGATGCCCAAGCTAGATGGCTACGGGGTATGTCAAGAGCTTCGCAAAGAATCTGATATTCCCATCATTATGTTGACCGCTTTAGGCGATGTCGCCGATCGCATTACGGGGCTTGAATTAGGTGCAGATGATTATGTCGTTAAGCCATTTTCACCTAAAGAATTAGAAGCTCGAATTCGTTCGGTATTACGCCGCTTTGATCGCAATGGCTCATCAGGCATCCCCAGCTCTGGTGTGATTCACATCAATACAATCAAAATTGATACCAATAAGCGACAAGTCTATAAGTCTGACGAACGTATTCGCTTGACGGGTATGGAGTTTAGTTTATTGGAGCTACTAGTAGGGCGATCGGGTGAGGCTTTTTCGAGAGCAGAGATCTTGCAAGAGGTTTGGGGTTATACACCAGAGCGACATGTCGATACGCGCGTTGTCGATGTTCACATATCGCGTTTACGTGCCAAGCTAGAAGAAGATCCTAGTAATCCTGAGTTGATCTTGACAGCACGAGGTACAGGGTACTTATTTCAGCGGATCATTGATGGCTCAGAATCTAAACAAGCATAAAAGCATAAAAAGACTTCCACTGGAAGTCTTTTTTATGTCTAATTTATTCTCATCTCAATATTCTTTACAAGATTTAAAACAAGAAATATCTCTGAGACATTGGTAATACTGACGCAGGTTCGCAAGTTAATAATTCGCCATCAGCCCTTACTTCATATGTCTCCGAATCAACTTCCATATGGGGCAAAGCATCATTGAGCTTCATATCTAGTTTGCTGATGTTGCGTGTACCTTTTACCGCGATCGCCTGTTTTTTCAAACCCAATTGATTAGGAATACCGCGCGCGATCGCAATTTGCGACAAGAATGTGAAAGAGGTTTGCGCGATCGCACCGCCATAACTACCGAACATCGGACGCATATAGACTGGTTGCGGCGTAGGAATACTGGCATTAGCATCACCCATTTGCGACCATGCGATGAAGCCTCCTTTAATCACCATTTCGGGCTTGACTCCAAAAAAAGCAGGATGCCAAAGAACTAAATCAGCTATTTTACCAACTTCAATGGAACCAACATATTCAGAAATACCGTGTGCGATCGCGGGGTTAATCGTATACTTGGCAATATATCTCTGAGCGCGGAAATTATCGGCACGGAAGTTATCAGCGCGTGTAGTTTCTGAATTAGAGAGAACTCCTCGCTGCACCTTCATTTTATGTGCTGTTTGCCAAGTTCTGATAATCACTTCACCCACTCTTCCCATCGCTTGTGAGTCAGAAGAAATCATACTGAATGCTCCGAGGTCATGGAGTATATCTTCAGCAGCGATCGTCTCGCGGCGGATACGAGATTCGGCAAAGGAAACATCTTCAGGAATGCTAGGATCGAGATGGTGACAGACCATCAGCATATCAAGATGTTCATCTAAAGTATTTAAAGTATAGGGACGAGTGGGATTAGTGGAAGAGGGAAGTACATTCGCTTCACCACAGATTTTGATAATGTCAGGTGCATGACCGCCACCTGCTCCTTCAGTGTGATAGGTATGAATGACGCGATTTTTGAAAGCAGCGATCGTATCTTCCACAAATCCTGCTTCGTTCAGCGTGTCCGTATGAATCGCAACCTGTACATCATATTCATCAGCAACTCCCAAGCAAGTATCAATTGTTGCGGGTGTAGTTCCCCAATCTTCGTGGAGCTTCAATCCGATCGCACCTGCTTCTACTTGTTCAACCAAACCCTCAGGTTTGCTGCTATTACCTTTACCCAAAAAGCCTAAATTCATTGGGAACGCATCGGCGGCTTGCAGCATTCGATACATATTCCAAGGGCCGG
>JAYVVP010000150.1:0-32891 GCA_043786935.1 Pseudanabaena sp.
TGTTGGGCTTTCTTGGTCACAGTTGTTTTCTATTCGATATGTCTTTTAACTGGCTTCAAATATACTTTTTTGTGTCTCACTTGACGGAACCAGTACCGCGCCTTTGGGAGCTTTAGAAACTGCGATATGATCGATAACACAACCAATACCGCGATTGGAATAGCGGGGACGACCATCGATAGTTTTTGGTTGACCGCGTTTTTTTAGGCAGTTCTCTTTAGCATCAGTCTCGACCGTTCTAGTTAGAAATGTGAGCGGAGCATCACGCAAGCCACGATTTTGATCTGCCCATGTAGGGCTATTAAAGTCACCTAATACGACCAAATCAGGATCAGATTGAGGATTCTGTTGATAGTTATCAACTTCTCTACGCAGAATATCGCTTTGATTTTGGCGAATGCGATCGGCATCTAGACCACCACCACCTTTTTGATGTACAACCACTAACGTAAAATTGAAATTTTTACCTGCTTTGAGATAGGTTACCAGCGGCGATCGCAAAGTCCCTGTAATGTTCACTTGTCGCCATTCGGTAACTTTTTGCGCTGTGATTAAGTCTTTGCAATAGAACAAGGCAACTCTCTGTTTATTGCCTGTCTCTCCCAAAATAAATTCCCATTGTTTGGATTTATTTAGCTTCTCTTTCAGTTTCTCGGCACCAATTGGACTAACTTCTTGTAAACCGATTGCATCAAAATTGCGCTCAATAATCTGGCTCACCACTTCAATTTTTTCTGCATTTAGCCCATCCAAGTTTTCGACATTGAATGTACCCAAGCGGATTTGGTCTGGCGCACTTGTGACTGCAAATGGATTTGAGCAGCCTGTTACGATCACGATTGTGCAACAAAGGCTCAGAAAAGCTATGTAAGAATGTTTCAAATATTTACAGCAATTTGCTTTCAAACTTACCACAAATAATAATATAAAACCCCTTGCGGGGCTTCGTCCTGCGACCCTTTTTGTGGTGGGTTTGATCAACAATTGCTGTAAAAGACGATCGCGGCATTATTTTCTCCTAGATTGATCTAAGAATTCCTTAATCACATCGATTAACCAATTAACTTCTGTGGGTCTGATATCATGTGCGGCTAGAACGTGTACTGTTCTTTGTAAAACAAGAATCACATTAGATTTAGTAGAATTATCTTCATTGTGATCGCTACCCGTCCAAATTAGATCATCCAAAAGTCCATTATTTCTCTTTTGGATCATCTTCCATTTTGGCTCAACACGATGCAACTCAGTAGTCAGAAATTTTGCTTGCCAGTATGTTTCGCCAAATAGCGATCGCGTTAACCAAGTTTGTTTTTCTCCAATTTCTAGCTTTACTGTTGTAAGTGAATTTAAAGTAAAGCCTACTAATAAAATTACTAAGAGGACAATGCCGACATAGATCCAAAAATAATTTCCGATTTGAGTTATGTATAGAAAAAATACTGAAAGAAGTGGCTGTATAAATGAAATAATGACTCCCATTAATACCCAAACAAATATCGCTTCCCAAATACGACAGGGAATTGTGATTCTCAGTTGGGTTGAAGAACTTTCAGCCGTAATGTTAGTGTTATGTGGTGTGGAATATCTATGAGTAGAACTTGAACTAAGCGATCGCTTAGCTGGTTTTGCGGGAACTGATATAACAGGTTGAGCAATTGATGTTTTAGGCGGTTCGTTTAAAGCTTGCAAAGCTATTCTGGCGGAAGGATAGCGTTTTTTTACGGTCGGCTCGACTAACTTTTGAATCCACTGTACTAGATGCGGACTAGCACTGGTGCGATCGCTAAAAACAATCTTTGCATCGTCATCCTGTGGTAAATCCGCAGGTGATAGTCCCGTCAACAAATGAATCATCGTTGCGCCTAAAGCGTAGAGATCGGAAGCCGCAACTGTCCTACCGCCATACTGTTCCATTGGAGCATATCCATAGGTTCCAACTACAGTAAAAGACTTGCCCTCAGCGCTAGCTTTGTCCTGAACAGCACCAAAATCTACTAGATAAATATTTCGTGCTTCTCCTTCATTTTTAGTCAAAATCAAGTTGCTAGGCTTAATATCACGATGGAGAACCTGTGGACTAAGTTCATGTAGATAGATAAGAATCTTTAAAATCGCGATCGCGATTTGCTTAACCTCTGACTCTATAAATTTATGCCCCTTAGCAATATATTCCCGTAGCGAATCACCTTGAATATATTCCTGCACTAATCCAAACCACAAAGAGCGATCGTCAATTGAAAAATAATCGCGATATTTGGGAATACGTGGATGATCTAATTGCTTAAGTACATTCGCCTCACGCTCAAATAGTTTCAAGTCTTCCCATTGCACACTTCCTCCAAATGCTAAAAACTTGACGACAACTAGCTCACTTTCTTTCTCAATATCTTTGGCTAACCAAGTCTCACGCCCTGCATTCTGACCAAGTTGACGTTCTAGTTGATAACGTTGATTAACAATTGTTTGAGGCTCTAACATAATTATAAAATCTATATACAGGTGACGCTTTGCGCCACCTATGGCTTTTTTAATTGCTCAGCACGAATTTTTCGATAGCTACAGCTGCTCCATCATCTTCAACACTAGGTGCAACCCAATCAGCCAGAGGTTGTAAACCTTTAGGACTGTTCTGCATCGCCACACCAATACCTGCATATTCGATCATTTCTAGATCATTAAAATTATCACCGATCGCTAAAACCTGCGATCGATCAAAACCTAAAATATTCTCAGCTAAATGTTTTACGGCTGTACCTTTATTTGCGATCGGATTAGTCGCTTCAAAAAAAGTTGCCACCGATTTAGTGAGATAAAGTTGTTGCGGCGTGTAGCGATCTTTGAATACTCGGAGCATTTCGTTAACTAGCTCAGCAGTATCGCTCAAAGCCAAGATTTTTGTTGGTGGATGTTGAGTGGTTTTACTAGTCAGAAACTCTCGTAAATCGCCGACTACATTGACTCCAACTTTAGAACGTTCTGCATAGGCGGCGGTTTGTTCGGTCATTTTGCGAACATAAAGTTCGTCATTTACATAGATATGGATCGAAAGCTGATCATGAATGGCAAATTCTCCAAGGTCATCAAGTAAAGAGAGCGCTTGCTCGATCTCAACTGGCCAGTGTCCTACTAATTCTTGGGTTTGGGGATCTTTGATAAATGCGCCCTGATAAGAGATCAATGGCATATCTGAGCCGATCGCCTCGTGAAAGCGTAAAGCTGATCGATACATCCTACCTGTCGCGATCGCCACCTTAACGCCCTTAGATTGTGCTGCTTTCACCGCTTGCTTGACAGCATCATTAACCTGATTAGCATCGCCACTAATCGTGCCATCAATGTCTAACACGACCAGTTTAATGTCTTGACCCATGATTTTTTTGGTTGATATTTAGTTTGATATTTAACAAATGTAAGAGCAATTTACGAATTCCCCTTAGCATTTATTTTGTGGATTGCTTGAAAACAGTGTAGCGAACATTGCTCCATTAGGCTGTAGCAAGCATTGCTTGCCAGCAATTCTCATTATGAAAGCAAGCTAGTCAAACCGTTGATAAACCACCAACACCGCCCAAAATACTGACGCAAACTCATCAATATTCACAACTAAATCTTGATTAGCATCAACCCGTTGACGAGAGCGAATCAGATTACGGCGATCTCGGTGACGGGCATAGGAATGGCGACTGTAGCAAACATTAGGATTCCAACAGCGATCGCCGAACTCACCATGCAGTTCTTGAGCCTGAGCCGCCGAAAGCATTGCACATTTTTTACACTTTTCGGGAATACCTTTTGTCATATTGATGAGAGGCGATCGCTAAATTGTAAGTCGTTTCAAAGCGCGAAGCACTGTACTAATTGAATAATTGTTTGGATATCGATAGGTTTGTTAACGTAGTCATTCATACCTGCATCTAAACATTTTTGAATATCTTCAGGCATTACATTGGCGGTCATGGCGATAATCTGAACTTTATGGATGGGATTGTCCAGCATACTACGGATCAATTTGGTGGCAGTAATGCCATCTATTTTGGGCATCTGCACATCCATTAAAATCAGATCATATAACTGATTTTCTATAGCTTCTAATGCTTCTAATCCATCATTAGCAATGTCAATTTGATAGCCTAGCCTTTCCAGCATCAGTCGAGCGATCTTTTGATTAAAGATGTTGTCCTCAACTAGCAGAATCCGTAAGGGGAATTTTGTGGCTAGTTGAGAATCTATCTCCTGTGTGGTGGAAGCAGATAAAGCCGATCGCTTGATTTCTAGGCTACTAGAAACGGAAATCACAAAGTGGAATGTCGAACCGATGGTATTTAGTTCTAGTTGCCAATCTGAGGAAGGATTTCCGCCAATGCTTCCGCCGCTTTCCACCCAAATTGTGCCATTCATTAATTCGATCAAATGTTTGCTGATGCTGAGTCCTAGCCCTGTGCCGCCAAACTCGCGACTGATGGAAGTATCAGCTTGAACGAAGGGTTTAAATAGTTTGTCTGCTTGCTCGGCTGTGATGCCCATACCTGTATCTGCGATCGCAAATTTTAGCTCGTAATTATGATCTAAATTATGATCTGAATTGCGATCTGATGAGAGTCTAGTTTTAACAGGTTTGAATTTTCCATGAACAGTTATTTCAACCTCACCTTGTTCAGTAAATTTAATCGCATTGCCAATCAGGTTTAATAGAATTTGTCGCAAACGAGCACGATCGCCTATGACTGTGGCGGGAATATCTGGGGCGATCGCATACTTGAGGGTGATTTGCTTGGCGATCGCTAGGTTTTCCATTAATTTAAAAACCGCAATTATAGTATCTTCCAAAATAAACACTTTTTCTTCGAGCCTTACCATGCCTGCTTCGATTTTAGAGAAATCAAGGATGTCATTGATAACCGTCATGAGCGCGTTGCCACTCTCTTTGATTGTCTGTAAAAAGTCTGCTTGTTCTTCATTTAGATCGGTGGTTTCTAGGAGTTGTGTCATTCCCAGTACCCCATTCATCGGGGTGCGGATTTCGTGACTCATGTTGGCGAGAAAATCGCTCTTGGCTTTGGTAGCTGCTTCTGCGACTTCTTTGGCTTGAAGTAGTTCTATTTCGATTTGTTTGCGATCGCTAATATCTAAAGCAGTTCCGTAGATTCGGATGCTCTGTCCCTGCAAGTTTTTTTCTACTTCTGCACGTACTTCATGATGGTGGATTGTTCCATCAGGTTGAATGGTACGATAATCGATTCTATAGGATGTACCATCAGCGACCGCTTGTTTTACCTTTTGCTGTATATCTAAGCGATCGTCAGCATGAATCATCTGAAGATAGTTTGTAAAATCTGGCTCTGGTTGATTAGGATCAAGCCCAAACATGAGGAAAAGTTCTTTAGACCAACTAATTTTTTGGCTTTGGATATCAAATTCCCAATTACCGATATGAGCAATGCTTTGGGCTTCAATCAGTATAAATTCGCTTCTTTGTAATAACTCTTCGGTTCGTTTGCGTGAGGTAACATCTAAAAGTACTCCATGCCAAGCAATATCTCCGTTTTTGCGTTGACTTAGACGCGAACTTGCCTGCAACCATTTCAGCTTGCCAGATGGGGTAATGATTCGCCATTCATGGGAAAACGGTTGGAAGGTGGTCTTACTACTGTTATAAGCTTTGTAGTATCCCTCAATATCTTGAGGATGAATCTGATTACGATAAAGAGAGGAATCGTCAAGTATTTGCTCAATCTTGATTTCATGAATTTCCTCAAAGATTGCGCTCATGTATTCAAACTGAACTGAATCATCAGCATGTGTGATCAGTGTATATATTGCTCCTGGTGATGCAGCAGCAATTTCTTGAAAGCGAGATTCACTAGATTGGAGCGCAATTTCTGCTTGTTTGCGATCGCTAATATCCGTAATTGTGCCAACCAGCTTAATTACTTTCCCTTGTCCGTCGCGAACTGCCTCACCTCGGCTGATAACATAGCAAATTGAACCATCGGGACGGATATTACCGAATTCCAAACTGTAGGCAGTGCCATGGGCGATCGCTTCTTCTACGGCTGTACGGAGATTGGATCGATCTGCGGGAATAATACTATCAAAAGCATTGAGATATTTTGGCAATTCCATCGCGGGGTCAAGTCCCATAATATGCAGCAGTTCTGCTGAACAAGTGCTTTCACCAGTTGCTACATCAAACTCCCAACTGCCAATACGCCCAATCCGTTGAGCTTCGGTTAGCGCCATCGTTTTTTCGGTGACTTGTCGTTCTAAATCTTGCTCATAGTGCAAACGTAATTGATCCGCCGACTGAAGCTCTATCGTCATGTGACGAAAGGATTCAGTTAAAACTTTTACTTCTGCGATCGCGCTATCTTTAGGCAAAGTTTTTTGCCACTCTCGCCGCGCTATGGCTCTGCTTGCAAGACTCAATTGCAAAATTGGACGGGTAATCCAACGGGTAGTGAGTACACTAATCACTGTAGCCACAATTAAAGTAAGTCCACATAATACGAGTGTCCAGCTTCTACTTGCATGAATTTCTGACATAAAATCAGATTCAGGAATCACAACAACAATTACCCAGTCCAGTCCATTTTGATCGCGAAGTGGCACTGCTTGGATAAATTGGAGATCGCCATTAATCGCAAACTCAAATCGCTCAGATTGCTTGATATTTTCCAAACCTCCAAAGCGATCGCGTAAATATTTAGCCGTCATACTGATAGGCGGACTTGGGCTATCAATCGCTTTTAGTGGTTGCTGCGCTGTGACATTTGGAAAAAGCTGATATGGTTTCTGTGATCCAGAGTTTGCCACCAAGGTTCCATCACGTTCCATGATAAAGATTGCGCCCGATCTAATATCAATGGCTTCCAAAAAACGACTTACTTCTTCAAGGGTGCGGATGCCACAGATAACACCCAATAATTTTCCTTTCTTAGACTCGTAGACTGGCTCAACCAGCGTCATCAACAGTTTACCCGTGTAAAGATGCGGGTAAACAGGAACCCAAGCTGCTTTTTTTGCGTTTACGGCGGTTTGATACCAAGGACGCTGACGGGGATCAACTTTAATTGCGGTTTGCGTACCTTGTGCAGGAGTACCATCAGGATTAGTGATAAAGCTCATATAACTGCCTCCACCATTCTGGACAGCCCGAATCACAAATGTTCCATCATTTAGTCTTTCTACAGACCGAATCCCCCCCGACGGTGTACCAAAACCAACTAGCGTCATTGGTGCCAAAAAGCTAAGCTGCATTTGGTCCCAAGCCTGTCGCTCTTGGCTAGAAAAATCATCAAAACTCCAAGTTCCACGTCGTAGAGCGCTGATGTTGTTTTTATTTATTTGATCAATGGTTTGCAGATAGGCTGTGGTTTTTTCGGCAACACGAATATTGATCTCATTTTGTAGTCTAAGAGCAAGTTTATGAACCGACTGCTGCCCACTACAATATGACAAATAGCCCACCACACTGACCGCGCCGACAACTTGCAGCACAAATGGCACAATGATCACGCACTGCAAAGAAATATTAGAAAATATCTTAGAAAAAGGCGATCGCCATTGAAAATTTCCCATTTAAACTAAGCCAAAACCATATCGAAAATAAATTGTCAGAAAATTACTGGTAAGTAGCTAGGCACAATCTTACATCCTAAATATCCTGATTAATAACTGACATTAAGCAGACAGCAATTCTCATTATGGAAATTTTGTTTTGATCTGGCGGCAACTATTGAGAATAGTCGCAATAGCGATCTTTGAAAAGCCGATGCCTTCGTTCAAAATTTGACGGCTTAGGCAAATCAAAAGTCATAATGAGAATTGCTGATTGCTTGCAAAAGTTTTCATAAAAAAAGACTCGCATGGCGAGTCTTTTTTTAATATTTGCTAGGGCAAATATTATTCAGCGCAGCTTACACCGCTTGATATGTTCCGACATTGCTCACGAATTTCTGACAACAGGCTAGGATTTAACTGCTTAGCTTTAGTGAGGGCAAGTTCAAATTGCTTTTTGGCAGTAGGAATACTACTTCCACCTTGCATCCACAACACTTGTCCCTTGAGATAAGTTAACTCTGGATTGTTAGGTGCAGCAGCGATCGCTTTATTCACAGCATCCAAAGCAAGTTCTGGTTTCCGCGCATCACGATAAGCCAGCGCAACACCACGCCATTTCAGATAATCAGGAGCAGCGTATTGCTTAAGACTAGATAAGGCAGTTTCAAGGTCAGACAATGGCAAAACCGAAGCAATCAGCATATCGATATAACCCTTGATCAAATTCAGTTCAGGATCGTTAGGGTCGATATCTTGGGCTTGTTTGATATTGTCAAATACACTCTGCACAAGTGGTAAAGCCCTAGCCGCACTAGACACGCCTTCGGTCTTGACGATATATCCTGCTTCGATCAGATCGCTTGCTGCTAGATAGACATGAGCTCTGAGGTTATCTTTACCCTTCAAGGCTTGAGCGTTGGCACGGACTCGCTGACCAGCCACCCGCATTCCTAAATAGTCTTCTTTGGCATAGAAGGTCGAAGCCCGCAAAGCAAACAGAAGTGGCTCATTAGCTTCAGTTTTGACTGCTACATCTAACTGCTTAACCGCGGCCACATAGTTGCCTTCTTTAAACATTAGTACAAAGGCTTTCTGGGTTTCACTGCCGATGTCCCTAGCGTTAGTTGAGCGAAATGGATCGGCGGCGAAGCTAGGCATCGCTGTAACAGTGCTGACTAATGCTGCCAGCAAAGATGCAGATATAAGTTTCAGAGGACGCTTCATAAAATTCCCCGAGAGGTTAAGGCTATAAGTAGCTGTTATGGTTAGCAAAGTTTAAATCGTGTTTCCAGACATTATGACAAATTAAACATCGGACTTAATCTAAATATTTACTTTTAAACTTCATCTAAATCTCTAAGTTGTCTGCAACATATCACGTTAATAAAATGGGAGACGATTTTAATTTACAAAAAGTTTCTTGTCTTTACCTGATTATTAAGATTACGAAGTAGAAAGTTGATTAATAAAATTATTTTTTTATGAGGATTTAATCTTTTAAAACCTTTCTGGGCGCGATCTTACAGCGGTTGCTGATCAAACCCGCTATAAAACCAATTGCGGGGCTTTGCCCTGCAATTGGTTTTATATTATTATTTGTGGCAGGTTTAAAAGCAAATAGCCATAACTTCTTAAACAAGTTTATTAAATGAATGCAATTGTATAAATTTTTCAAGCTTCTATCTCTGCTATTTATAGCTCATTTGTCTATAAGTAGTTCAGCAGATTCGGTAATAGCTCAGGATAGACAAGTTAAGATAAAAGTATTGCGAGAAGAGAAAGAACGAAAAAATAGTTTTCCAGTGCTAGGCGATTCGCAATTTGTGCCATTACAAGACCTTGAAAAATTACTAAATAGAGAGCAGAACATCATTCTAGCGTTGCCTAGTCAGCTCAATCCTAGTTTGCGACTACCAGATCTTGAACCTTTACCTATTGAGAAGCCTACTATAACTCCAAAGAAAGAGCCTACGATGGTAGATTATGCAGTTCTCGATAGCATGACTACAAACTTCCAAAATGATGATGATAAGAGTGGACAACGTAGTCAAATTATTGAACCAACGTGGAAATGGCGTTTTAAAGATGGGACTATAATTAGTTTGCAAACAGGATTCAATTCTTTTGATTTGACAGGAAAGAAGTCTATACATAATCTTCCATTACAGTTTAGTGTTGAGAAAAAGCTGGGTTCTCTTAATCTCAGTGCACGCGGGGGGATCGATATTTACGATCGCTTGCCAACAACAACAAACTTTGAACTTAATGCTAGTCTGCCTGTGTCAAATGGGGTGACTTTATTTGGATTTTTAGAGCAGAAGCCCTATAAATCAAATGTAGATACAATCGAAAATCAAATTAAAATCCGTAGATTTGGTCCCAACATTTATTGGCAAATCGATCCAGATACTAGTTTGTTCTCGTTATATCGTTGGGGCAACTATAGCGACGGCAACAACGATCAGCAGTCATTTAGTCGCCTAGAGCGTAAGTTTGGTCAGTTTGCGATCGCTGCAAATTTATTTACGTGGTCTTATGATCGCGAATCTCAGCCCAATATTTACTTTTCGCCTAGAGATTTTCTTGTGTACACTGGCGAACTATCTTGGCAGGGCGATATATTTAGCTTTTTAAACTGTAAATTAGCGATTAATGCAGGAGAGCAAAGGCTGAATAGTAGCTTTACACCTGCAAATAGTTATCAGGCGAAATGTACAGTCAAAGTATTACCTAACATTGAGATGGATTTAGGGTACTTGTACAATAATGTCCAGCAATCTGGTGGTGGTCCGAAGTATCAGAATGAAACAATCTCTGGACAGTTAAGAATGAGATTCTAAATTGCGGTAATGTTAATGACAAATACGATGTGATCAAAGTATATTTGTTATTTAAGTTGTAAAAGCTAAAGCATTACTTATTCATAACGAGATGTAAAGGGGTTCTGTCCGTGAGAGAAAAAGTATGAATTCTGATTTTGAGCCGCCACCCTTCAAATGGGTCTTTTTGGTAACTTGTGGAGGAGTTGCTACGGCGATCGCCATTATTTTCGGAATGAAACAGGTTTCGAGTAGCTTAAAACAGTCACCGTCTCCATCAGCGATCGCTACATTAACCCCAAAATCATCGGCAACACCAGAGCCAACTCAAAAACCTGCGATCGCGGCTAAGCCATTGTCAAAACAAGAGATTCAGGCGATCGCTAAACTTGATAGTGAATCGGTCAAACTAGCGGGGCAAGCCGTACCTCCAGAACAGCAAAGCATTAGTAATCCGCCTTATATTGCCTCTCAAGTGGGTCAACTCACTCCTGAAGAATTAGCCACGGCAAAGCAAGCATGGCGCTATTTTGAGAAGAATTGGAATGAAGATACAGGTTTGGTAAATTCTGCTGATGGATTTTCTGCTGTGACCTTATGGGATCAAGCAGCAGCGATCGCGGCCTTGGTTAGTGCGAAAGAACTTGGTTTAGTCACTGAAGCCGACTTTGAAAAGAAGATGCGGAAGTCATTGCAAACTCTAGCCAAGTTGCAACTATATAAAGGTGAACTACCAAATAAAGTCTATAACTCTAAGACTTTGATTCCTGTCAATTATGGAAAGTTGGATAACCGCGAAGAGGTTGGTTGGTCAGCTATAGACATTGGCAGAATGGCGATCTGGCTCAAGATTGTGGCTACCAAATATCCCAATCTTAGCGAAGATGCAAATAACGTCTGGAAAAGCTGGAAAGTGGAACGTCTCACTAAAGACGGACAAATGTATGGAACTAGTGTCAATAAAGGGAAAGAATCCTATAACCAAGAAGGACGATTGGGATATGAGAACTATGCGGCTTATGGGCTGAAGCTGTGGGGTCTGGATGTCGCTAAGGCTCTAGATGTAAAGTCTCAAGTTGCTTTTGTGGATCTCTACGGGCAGGGAGTTCCCTACGATAAGCGTGACTTCCAAAACTCAGAAGCGAATAATTATGTATTGAGTGAGCCATTCATTCTCGATGGCATTGAGACGGGCTTCCAGTCTTTACCAAAAGCCTATAGCGATCGCGTATTAGCTGCCCAAGAAGGACGGTATAAAGCGACCAAACAACTCACTGCCGTTACCGAAGATAACTTAGATCGCGCTCCCTATTTTGTTTACAGTACTTTGTTTGTAAATGGGAACGCATGGGCAACGATTACGGATACCCGCGAAGCCCGTAACGATTTGCGCTTTCTCAGTGCGAAGGCGGCGATTGGCTGGCATGTATTGTATAAAAACGATTACACTCAAAAGCTGTTTGGTTTTGTGATCGCTAATATCAAAGCAGATTTAGGATGGTATAACGGCTTTTATGAAACCTTGGGGGAACCAAATAAGTCGTTGACCGCTAATAACAACGGTGTAATTTTAGAAAGTTTACTCTATAAAAAAGTAGGACAACCTTTAATTGTATGGGCAGGAATTTCTCCTTAAGTAGCTATCCACGCTGGATTAGATTTATATCGGGGTTTATTGTTGGGGTAATGCTGACAATTTTGTTGTCGCAGATACAGATCGAGATAGCGATCGCGCAAAACTCTAAACAAAATGACAAAAGTTCGGGCGCAGCCTGTGCAATTATGCCAACTTCCCTCACTAATGAGGAGAAAGACTATGCCAAGGCGGCATGGCAATATTTTGCGAAAAACTATCAGCCCGCAACAGGATTTGTGAATGCGACAGGGGGCTATCCGTCAGCAACACTCTGGGACATCGGCAATTACTTAGTGGCGCTGAATACGGCGCGATCGTTAGACCTAATCCCACAACAGGAATTTGACGATAAGCTCAACAAGTTTTTGACTTCTTTAAGTTCACTCAAGTTATTTGAAGACTCACTACCCAATAAGGTTTATAACACGGCAACTTTAGCGATGGTGGATTATGGCAATAACCCTAGCGCACGTGGGATCGGTTGGTCAGCACTAGACATTGGTAGAATCCTCGCGGCGTTTCATATCATTCGTACCTGCCATCCTCAATATAACGACTGGATGAAAGGAATTATCGCGCGTTGGCAATTAGGGCGATCGCTTAAGGACGATCAACTTTATGGCGCAACGATTACAGGCGATGGCTCAACGATGCTTGTTCAAGAGGGAAGGTTTGGTTATGAAGAATATGCAGTACGCGGTTATGAACTTTGGGGATTTAAAGCCGACAAAGCTAAATCTTCGCAACCCTTTAAGTTTGTCGATATTTACGGTGTGCAGATACCTGTAGATACACGAGATTACCAAAGTACCAATGCTAATAACTATGTAGTGAGCGAATCCTATATCCTCGATGGGATTGAATTTGGTTGGGAGCCAGAGCTAGCTGATTATGCCAGTAGAGTTTTAGAAGTACAGAAGCGTCGCTTTGAAAAGACGGGACAACTGACGGCGGTGACCGAAGACAACCTTGATGCACCACCCTATTTTATTTACAACACTGTCTATGCCAATGGTGTCGATTTTGCGGCAATTACCGATGAGAATAAGCCGATCCCGCAATTTCGGAGCATCAGCACTAAGGCAGCTTTTGGTTGGCGCTATCTCTACCCGACTAACGACTATGCCAAAAAGATCTTTGATGCGGTCAAGGGACTACGCAGTGAAAAAGATGATGGATTTTTTGCAGGGCTGTACGAATCCTCCAAAATTCCTAACAAAGCTTTAACAGGCAATACTAATGGGCTGATTCTCGAAATTCTCTATTACAAAGCCAGAGGCAATCGTCCAATCATCGACCGTGCGGGTGTAGTCACCACGACGGCTATTTCCAGTACTTCTAACAATTCTTCCAACAATAATGTATCTGCACCAGTAAATAACAACACGGCTGCAAGTTCTACAACTAACTGTCCAGCCATCCCTAGTTGCCCAGTTAATAGTTCTAGTCAACCTCAGCCACCAGCGATCGCTGTCGTGCCACCAGCGATCGCACCCGTATCAGAGATGGCTGGCACTTGTCCAACCCTGAGTCAACCACTATCGATCGCTGAGCGTCGTTATGCCCAAGCCGCATGGCAATATTTTCGGACTAATTCTTTAGCATCAGGCTTAACTAATGATCGCCGTGATTTTAAAGGGGTGACGCTGTGGGGATTAGGCGATTATTTGATCGCTCTACGATCAGCTAAGGCTCTAGATATCATCACTTGGAGCGAATTCGATCAAAGGGTACGGCAATTAATTGGCACGGTGCGACAATTGCCGCTTGTGGGTGGCGAGTTACCCAGTCGCGCCTACGATCCTGCGTCATTAAAACCTGTGGACTATGGTGGTAATTCTGCGATAAACGGAACGGGTTGGTCGGCTGCGGATATCGGTAGATTTTTATCAGCTTTATATAGTCTCAAATCCTGTCATCCAGAATATACAGATGCTGTTGATCGCACTCTCTTAGATTGGTCTTATTTGCGAGTAGTACGCGATCGCACGCTGTTAAATGGCATCGTTACTAAGGATGAATCAGGGCGCAATCTATCACGGGTAACACCAGAGTCTCGCCTCGGTTATAGCGAATATGCCGCTAGAGCCTTTCAGTTATGGGGATTTGATGTTGATCGCTCCGTAGTCGGCAGTCAATATGCTAAAGCTAATGTGGAAGGTTTTGAAATTCCGATTCGGCGAATAGATGCTCCCAAATCTAATGAAATGGAAGTTACTGTAAGCGAACCATTTTTGATGTATGGCTTAGACTTTGGACTCGATCCCCAAATGCGAGCTTTAACTGAACCAATTATCAAGGCCCAGGCGGAGCGCTATCGCCGTACTAAGATATTTACCGCTGCCAATACATCAGCAATTAATACGCCGCCCTATATTCTGCACAGCAGCATCATCGCCAATGGACAGGCGTGGGCGAACCTTGATAATCAAGGGCAATCGGCAAAAGGCGATCGCATTGTTAGTACAGGTACTGCCTTTGCGATGTATGCACTCTTTCCCAATGAGCCTTATACTCGTGAACTTTGGCAAGCGGTCACTGATCTCTATAATCCTCAACTGGGATTTTATGAAGGGTTCTATGAAAACTCAGGCGATCGCGAAAATAACCAAACTGCTAGTACCAATAGCTTGATTTTGCAATCAATTCTCTATCGAGCCACCGATCAACAGCCTTTGATTCGTCCGATGGCTGCTAATTCTCCTTGGTGGCAAGCGATCGCTTCGGAAGACTTGAGCCGAGGATTGCCATCGAATAAAGCTCCAACAGCAAAATTTGTCACCAATGGCAGTAATAGCTATTGGGAATCAGTAAAATAAACTGAATAAGGGGCTTAAGCCCCTTATTTTTCTTCTATATCAGACTTTTTAGATAGTTTATGGCTTCACCCACCACGATTCTCGAAAATGCTCCCAGCTTTGTTAGCAATATGCGATCGCGTCTCAAAAAGCGTACCCTACTATTTCGCTATCTTGCTGAAATCAATCTAATTTTAGGCGCATGGTACTTAATTTGGCGAATTACAGGTTCGATCAACTTTGACGCACTTTGGCTATCGATTCCTTTGCTACTAGCAGAAATTTATAGCTTTGTCGGTGGTGCGATGTTTACAATCGGACTCTGGCGACCACTCGAACGGGAAGTGCGATCGCTCGACCAAATGCGTCCAGTTTTACCTGTGATCGACTATCCGACTGTTGATATATTTGTCACCTGCTATAACGAACCTGTCGAGATGGTAGAGGAAACAGTAAGGGCGGCTCTGGCGATTGACTACCCTGCTAATAAGCTGCGCGTATATATCCTCGATGATGGCAACTCAGCAGATATACGCTCTATGTCACAAAGGTTAGCTATTGAAGATTTGCGATCGCCAAAAAATCAAGCAGAATCGGCTCGTATTGAAAACGAACGGGCGGGACTAGAGACAAGGTTGCATCAATTGCAAGAATTGCTGCCAACCACCCAAGAGGCTGATGACTTTCTCAAAAATGTAACAGAATCCCATCCTGCGGTTAATTTTTTACGAACCCTGCGCGATGCCTTTGTGATGATCGGTGGCAAGGCAACCACAGGAATCAGCGTCAGCGATCGCCTTTTAGACGAACAAAAAAGTCTCGAAAATGAGATCCGTCAACAGGAGAGAGAATCTAGCGATCTGATCCGTTGTCGCTATATTGCCCGTACCAAAATTGCAGGTAAGCCACACCATGCCAAGGCGGGTAACATCAATCATGCGATTTTCTCAGGCGATACCAAGGGTTCGTTTATTCTTACTCTCGATGCTGATCACATTCCTAAACCCCAATTTCTCAAACGAGTTCTCCCCTACTTCTTTAGCTATAACCAATGGACTGGTAAGTATGAAGGCAATCGGATTGCTTTTGTGCAAACACCGCAAGATTTTTACAATCTGCCTCAAGGTGATCCTTACGGACATTCCGCTCATCTATTCTATGGTCCCATTCAACAGGGCAAAGATGGCTTAAATTCTGCTTTCTATACTGGTACGAATGCAGTACTACGACGCGAAGCCTTGCTTAATGTCGGCTTGCAATATTTCTCCGATATTTTAGGCAAAGATGCCACGCGGATTTCTGAGTTCGATTTGATTGGAGGAATGTCTAGTAGCAGCATTACGGAAGATATGAATACGGCGATGCGTTTGCATGGGGCTGGCTGGCAATCTGCTTATCACAATGAACTTTTAGCAGAAGGACTTGCCCCCGATGACTTGGTTTCTACGCTCAAACAACGCTTGCGCTGGGCGCAGGGGACGATTCAGGTATTAGTCCAAGAGAATCCCTTAACTAAGAATGGCTTAGGCTTTTGGCAACGTTTGCAATACTTCCAAACCATGTATAGCTATTTCTCTGGCTTTTTTACATTGATCTTTATCCTCTGTCCAATTATCTTTTTCTTCACAGATATTATTCCAGTCAAAGCCTTTGGTGCGGATTTTGCAATTCATTTCTTTCCTGCCTTTATCATCAACCGACTAACCTTTTTAGCCGCCACATGGGGTATCCCTGCGAGTGAGCTTTGGCGCTCGGAACAATATGCGATCGCCTTATTTCCGCTTTTCATTCAAGCAGTTTGGAGCGTATTCTCTCGCACACCTCTCAACTTCCAAGTTACACCCAAGCAAAGACAGTCAGGCAAATATCTCAATTTAGTGATTCCGCAATTAACGATTGTGATCCTTAGCTTCGTGGGCATGGCATGGAGTCTAATTCGCTTTATGATGGGAACATTGCCAGATCCTTGGATTTATTTAATTAACAGTAGCTGGGCAATTTATAATATTTGTCTACTATCGGTTGTAATCAAAGCGGCGGTATGGCAGCCTAAAGAATTTTAAAAACTAATGATTTGCAGTGCTTTGCAATACAAACTATTAATCATCAAGTCAAAGGAAATAAATCATGAGTAAATCTTCAAAAGTATTAGAACCCACAGGCTTGATCGATAATGCGGGTGGTACGCAGATCCGTCGAGATGTCAGTGATTTACTCAAACTAGGTATAGAATCAATTTTGATTGACTTCAGTAATATTACCTTTATGGATAGCTCAGGACTCGGAGCGCTAGTTGCCACACTCCAACAAGTACGCAAACAAGAATCCCAGCTTTATCTCTGTTCGCTCAACGATCAAGTCAGCATCATTTTAGAACTAACTAAAATGGATAAAATTTTTGATATATTACCCGATCGCGCAAGCTTCGACTCAACTATCCAAAGTTAATCTGCAAGAGCGAAACATCATCTCCAAACTCAGCATCAGGGGTTTCCCTGCAAATGCATTGCCGCACCCATTCAGCCCTAATCGTCGTATTGTGCGGAAGTTCGTGAGTTAGTAAATCAATAAATTTAGGCAGTCCCCAGATTTTGTTGTCTGCTTGCATCACCTCAAAAATACCATCACTAAAAACATAAAGGCTGCTATTGGGTGCGATCGCTAATTCAGCACTTTCATATCTAATATCAGGAAAAAAGCCAATCGGCATACTCAGGCTAGGCAGTTGCTGTAGTTGCGAATTATCATTGCCAACAGCAAGCAAAGCAGGGGGATGTCCTGCGTTGGCATAAACTAATTTACGTTGCGATCGCTGATAGACTCCGTACCACATCGTAAAATAACGACCTCCTTGTTGACTCATCTGAAAAGCACGATTAAGTTCAGTCATTACTAAACTAGGATCGTAAAACTTCTCTTTGCCGAAAGACTGCGATCGCAATAGATTTAAAATCGAAATCGAAAGTAATGCTGAACCGACACCATGTCCAGAGGTATCAATTAAATAAATCGCTAAATGATCAGAGTCAAGCCAATAAAAGTCATAGCAATCGCCTCCTAATTGACTGGAAGGAATAAATTGAGTGCTGATATTTACTTCACCTTCTAAGCTCACAGGCAAAAGCGATCGGACATACTCACTTGCTTCATTTAGTTCTGATTCTAGTAAGTGCTTTTGCAATTGCAAATCCTGATTAAGTTGATATAATCTCAACCCCGCCCTAACACTGGCAATTAATTCAATTTTTTCAATCGGTTTCGATAGAAAGTCATCGGCTCCACTATCGAGAGCTTTGACTTTATCTTCTACGGCACTTCGGGAAGTTAACAAGATAAAGAAAGTAGAAGAGAGGTTGGGGTCTTGCTTAATTTGAGCGCACACGTCCAAACCATCCACCTCAGGCATCAACCAATCACAAATAACTAGGGCAGGATGATGTTTTTGAGCAAGCTCGATTCCTTCCTTCCCATTCTTAGCAACGATTACCTCGTAACCCTGTTCTTGAAGAGTTTTTTTAAGAACCAGCCGCATGACAAGATCGTCATCAATTACTAAAATCTGTAGCATTTATCATCCTTAAATTTTTAGAAAGAGTTTCTAACTATTTCTATACACCAATTTTAAGGTATTTGAGATCACAGTGGCATCGGTGGCGATGTTATTTCTTTAATTAACTTTCATCAAATTAAGAGTGAGAAGAGCTATATAATTTGCATCACTATGATTTGCATCACTGAGTATATATTTTGGGTAATTTCCCTGTGGTTCAAACGATCGCGTTACAAGTTAATACTGATCTAAATGAACTCACCACAGTATTAGATTGGTTTGAGCAGATTCACGATGAGACAATGCCCAAGCGTGATTGGCTAGGTTTTAAAACTGCCCTAGCTGAAGTATTTACGAACGCAGTCCGCCATGCTCATAAAGATATGCCCAAAGAAACCCCGATTAATCTTGAGGCAACGCTAACTGAAAATACTCTAGAAGTGAAAGTTTTTGATTTTGGAATTGGATTTGATTTATCAAGTAAACTCTCTAATCTTGATGATGTTGATATTAATGCTTTAGGTGGGCGGGGTTTAGATTTAATCCATCAGATTGTTGATGTATTTAGCTATGAACGTGTAGAAGGCGATCGCAACTGTATGTTAATGATCAAGCATTATTCTCCTATAGCTTCAACCAAGCTTTGAATATGCTCCATACCCTGATTTATCTGCTGAATTAGAAATAAAGCATTTTGGGATAATTGTTGATTTTTACCTTGATGCTCTAATTGATCAGCTATTTTCGCGACTCCGACAATCCCGATCGCCGCACTCGATCCCTTAATGAAATGAGCCTCACGCTCAATCTCAATATATATCTGCTGAGAAATGGCGATTTTAAGTGCTTCTATATGCTCAGGCAAGGATTCTAAAAATGCTCCTAATAATTCTTGCTTAAATTCAGCATTCCCGCCCGACATTTCCTCTAGATATTGCCAGTCAATTTCTAGACCGCTAACATTTTGATGATCAGGCTCTAAAGGATCATCCATTTTAAATTTAGATGTTACTTCAAAGGTACATGAATCAGTGAGAGTCGAATCAGATAACGCTCTATTTTTTTGCTGTTCTTGCGGTTCTCGCTGCGCCAAAATTTCATGCCAATAAGTTAGCTTGTTTCCTAAATCTTCTTTGCGAATTGGTTTGCTGAGATAGTCATCCATACCCGAAGCCAAACAGCGATCGCGATCCTCTTTCATCGCATTAGCCGTAAGAGCGATGATAATTACTTTAGTAGAAACGTTTTTAGCTTCTGCTTCTAAAGCCCGAATGCGGCGACTAGTTTCATAGCCGTCTAAGATCGGCATCTGACAATCCATCAAAATAATGTCATAGGGAATCTGGGCGAGCATTTCTAGAACTTCTTTTCCATTCCCCGCTACATCGCCATCATAGCCTAAATTAGTCAATTGATTGATCGCTACTTTTTGATTGATTGGACTATCTTCCGCTAGTAAAATTCTCAACTTCGATGGCACAATCAGATTCACATCTAATGGCGAATCCTGTTTTTTCTTACCCGCAACTATATTTTGACGAATACCTGTAAGCGCGTCAATGATGCAGCTTAATAGGCGCAACTTCCTCACAGGTTTTCGCAGATAGTAAGCAAAACCAATTTCCTGCATTCGTTGTGCGGCACTGTTTTGGTCGAGAGAAGTCAGCATGATTAAATGCGTTTTCTGGAGAATTGGGGATTCTTTAATTTGTTTGCCTAAACTCTCTCCATCGAGATCGGGCATTTGCATATCTAACACTGCTAGTTGATAGGGATCTCCCATTTGATTGGCTCGATCAAGATAGGACATTGCATCAAGCGAACGTTCAAGGGTATCAACTCGCATTTCCCAAGCACTGAGTTGATGAGCGAGAATCCGACAGTTAGTCGTACTATCATCTACAACTAGAACTCTAATTTCTTGTAGAGAATCAACTCCAAGGTGATTGGTGGGGTAATTAGAGTGTTTCTCAAATAGAAGTTCAAACCAAAAAGTTGACCCATGATTCTCTTTACTTTCTAAAGAGATTAGACCACCCATTAACTCAACGATTTGCTTACAGATGGCAAGCCCTAAACCTGTACCACCATATTGACGGGTAGTCGAGGCATCAACTTGAGTAAAAGGCTGAAACAGTTTGGACTGAGCCGCTTCAGGAATACCAATACCCGTATCGATCACGGCAAAACGGAGCATTGCTGTTATCGCATCTTCTGAGAGTAAGCTCACTTCGATCGTAACTTCCCCTGTTGCTGTAAATTTGATCGCATTATTGACTAAATTTAATAAAACCTGACGCAGACGACCAACATCTCCCTGTAAACATTTGGGAACATCATCATGGATAAAAGTAATTAGCTCTAGTCCTTTGGTTTGGGCAACTGTAGCTAAAATTTCGGCAACTTCTTCAATACTGATTTCTAAATCAAATTCAAGATTTTCTAAGAGCATTTCTCCCGCTTCTAATTTAGAGAAATCAAGAATTTCGTTAATTAGATTTAACAAATGATCGCCACTACTACGGATGGTTTGGGCAAAATCTAGTTGTTGTTCATTTAAACTTGTATCCAGTAACAAGCCTGTCATCCCAATAACAGCATTCATGGGTGTGCGAATTTCATGACTCATGGTTGCTAAGAAAGAACTTTTGGCTACTGTCGCTTGTTCAGCTTCGGCGCGGGCGAGATCTAAAGCTACATTCTGTTCTTGCAAGAGCTTGAGTTGTTCTTTTTCTTGGGCGAGCAATCGTGACTGGGCGATCGCAATCCCAATTTGGTCAGCAAGTTGGCTCAGTAGATTGATTTCAAAGGATTCCCAATGCCTTGGGGCTGAGCATTGATGGGCAATCAACAATCCCCACAACTGCTCATTTTCGAGAATGGGAACAACGAGATTGGATTGGACTTGGAAACTTGCTAAAAGTTCTTTATGACATTCACTGAGATCAGACTCAGCAACATTATTGATTACTAACTTACGTCCTTTTTGATAAATTTGCCAATATCCCGTTTGAAAACAAGTATCTTTAATATTAGTGTTTAGAGAGGAGCGCCATTTAAGATTGACCGATTCGACTTCGACGACTCCACTCCAATCACCATGAAATCGGTAAATGAGGACGCGATCGGCTCTAATAAATTTACGGATTTCGGTGACAGAAGTGTTCAAAATCTCTTTGAGATCAAGGGACTGACGAATCCGTAGGGTAATATCTGAAAGCAGTAGCGATCGCCAATTTTGTTTGTGTAAATCTCTTTCAATTTTGCACTTTTCCATAAATTGCCCAATCTGTCTACCGATCGCTGACACCACACTGAGTAGTTCGGGACTAGAATTCTGACACTGACGACTAAACATCGTAATCACCGCCAAAATCGCTTCATCTTCACCAAAGATAGGGAAACTTAATGCATAGTTGACACCTACTTTTTTGACAACTTCTGATTTGTAAAAGTTGGGATATTGGTCAATCTCTACACATTTAGCAGTTCCCTCAGCCCATACCGAGCCAACTAAACCAGAGCCGTACTCAATGGAGATCAGTTGATGGGTTTGAATTATCTCTGTTGCGTCGATGGTGGGTTTAGCATAATTTGTCATGAGGCTTAAATTGCGCGGATGGCTACTAGTTATCCATATCTCCGCAATATCCCAAGCCAACTCTTCGCATAGCGTCTTTAAGATGCGTATTGCTGCCCTACTAAAACTAGATGATTCGGCAATAACTATGGCGATTTTATTTTGGACAGTTACCAATCTGTCGGTCTGACGACGACGCAGGCGATAGTGTTCAGCTTCTTTCTGCACAGTAATATCTTTGGCAACACCCAGAAATCCTGTAATCTCTTTCTGCTCATTACGAATAGCTGTAACTGATAGCAAAACAGGAATGCGATCGCCATTTTTACAAATATAAGTCCATTCTCTCTCAAATGCTTTTTCTAATTTTGCCTTAGTGGTAAACACTTCAAAACCAGCTTCAATAGTTTGGCTTAATTCCGCTGATAATTGAATGGAACTCGCGACGATTTCATTAATATCATGGAAGATGGCAGAATTTTGACCATTTACTTCTGAGGCTGCATAGCCCAACATCACCTCTGCGCCTGAGTTAAAGGATTGAATGATCCCTTGCAAGTCAGTAGCAATAACTGCCAAATTTACACTATCTAAAATTGCTTGTTGCAGTATTGATGCTTTCTTGGAAGACTCAAGTACGGAGACAAGGAGATTCGCTGCTTCATTGTTTCGCCGTAACTCTAACTGACTGATGACTAAACGACCGAGGGACTCAAGTTGTTGAATCTGCACAGAAGTCAATTCTCGGACCTCGCTATCAATAACACACAAACTTCCTAAAGTGAAATTATCGGAGGTCTTTAAAGGAACACCAGCATAGAAACGAATCCTAGGATCGTTAACTACGAAGGGATTATCCGCAAAACGTTCATCTTCAAGGGCATCATTTACTTGCAACATCTCATCGTTAGCAACTACATGACCACAGAATGAAATATCTCGCGGTGTTTCCAAGGTCTCAAGTCCGACCCGTGACTTAAACCACTGGCGATCGCGATCAACTAAAGATATTAAAGCGATCGGTGTTCCACAGATACTCGCCGCTAGCTGCGTCAAGTCATCATATTCCTGCTCTGGCAATGTATCGAGAATGTTGTAGCGCTCAAGAGCAGTTTGGCGATCGCTTTCATTCAACGGTATTTGAGGCTTTTGCATAAAATTTAGACCTGACAACAATATAAATAATGGGTAAGATCGGCGATCGCACCGCGCACCTCAGATTGGTGATTATTTTGCATTTAAGCGGGTTACTGAACAGCTACCAATAATCTTTACAGATTGATGTGAATTTTCAAAGTTCTGTAATCAAAAGAAAGAAAAAGAGCATTTTTTACTAATTCTTCTCTCTAGTTTGACAGACTGTCTTTTGACTATCAGAGCAAGTACCGTCATGATGTATCCAGACTAAAATTCAACTCGACTTTGCGGCTAAACCGCGTAGGGCATTAGCACGGGCTTTGCCCTTATTTTTCGTAAATATTAAGGAATAAAAAACTTATGAAACGCATTTTCTCTATTTTAGCGATCGCATGATTAATAAATCCAAAACCTCCTCTAAATTTGCTGTTTTACTATCTTTTATTACTCTTGCTATGATCACTACTGCTACGGTAGCGATCGCCCATGAAGTGAGAACCTCTCAAGAAGTTGGTGGCACAATCCATATTGAACCCAACGATCGCCCTGTTGCTGGTAAAAAGACGAGAATCTGGATCGCACTTACCAAGCGCGGCGGTGAAGTAATTCCTTATCAAAAATGTAATTGTCGAATGGAAGTGCGATCGCTAACCGATAAAAGCATCAAATTTACAGTATCAGATTCTTTGGCGATTTTGGAGCGCTATTTAGGCTTATCAAGCAAAGAAGTAACATTTCCTCAAGTGGGAAGATATGAGCTTAAATTGATCGGTTCACCTAGGAACGATGCTAATTTTCAACCCTTTGAATTGACCTTTACAACAAATGTCGGCAAATAGTTTCTGAAAATGTGCTTGGTGAAAGGCTATTTGGTGAAAGACTATTTAGATTTTTTGAAAGCGCAAAGCGCTATAAATAGAGAATGCTAGATTTACTGCTTGTTGCTGCTTTGGGCTTTGTAGGGAGTTTCGGTCATTGTGTGGGAATGTGTGGTCCCCTGACTGTGGCTTTTTCGCTCTCAGGCAAAGAAAAAAGTTCAAAAGATAGTTCTAGAAGTTGGCAACAGCATTTGTATTTCCATGCATTGCTAAATATTGGTAGGATTTTGAGCTATGCGATCGCTGGGACTGCCATTGGTGCGATCGGTTCGGTGTTGGTAGCGAGTGGACAGTTTTCAGGAATTGAGAGCGATCTGCGGCGTTGGTTGGCAATTTTGACAGGTGTTTTATTGGTTTGGATGGGAATCGTGCAAATCAAACCTGAAGGTTTGCCGAGTATTCCTTTTCTCAATCCGATGGCTCAGGTGGGGCTGCATCAAAGACTCAGTAATGCCATGCTCAAATTATCGCTGCATTCTCATCCATTTATGCCTTTATTTTTAGGAATGACTTGGGGATTGATTCCTTGCGGATTTCTCTACACAGCGCAACTCAAGGCGGCCGAAACTAGTGATATGACTCAGGGTGCATTAACCATGTTGGCTTTTGGAATCGGAACTTTACCTTCTATGCTCAGTATTGGCATATTTGCAGGATTACTTAGCCGCGATCGCCGTAGTCAGTTATTTCAAATGGGTGGCTGGATTACTCTCACCATTGGCATCTTAACGCTATTACGAACTAGCGATATGGTGGACTATACAGGGCATGCAGGTTTGATTTTGCTAATTCTTGCCTTAGCCGCCCGTCCACTCAGTCAGATTTTCAAATCTTGGTCAGCACTAATAAACTATCGACGTGCGATCGGTGTCGGTGCATTTGTGCTATCTCTGGCTCATACTTTCCATAAAATCGAGCATACTTTTCAATGGAACTTTGATGCTTTATCCTTCATGATTCCTCAACACCAACTTTCGATTTGGCTTGGTGCGATCGCGATCGCTTTGATGACTCCCGCTGCTCTAACTAGTTCTGATTGGATGGTGAAGAGATTGGGTAAATATTGGCGCTATTTACATTTACTATCGGTTCCTGCCCTAATACTTGCCTCAATCCACACGATCGCGATCGGCTCTAACTACCTCGGCGCAGTGGAATGGACTCCTAAAAATTGGATGTTGACGATTTTATGTGGGGCAATTACAGTAGGGACTTTATTGATTAGGACTTTGAAATTAGGCGATCGGAAATTAAGCGATCAAAAGTTAGGTAAAATGTAAAAAATAGGCAGATTAGCACATAAGTCTTTAAGTTTAAATTACGCTCTGTGATTTAGTGATTAATATGCAGTAGTTTAGTTATGTGCGTCTATATAAAGAGTTATGTCTTCAATCCTACCCACCGAGCAAATCGATCGCATTGTGTGGAACCAACACCACGACCCATTTGAAGTTTTAGGACCACATGAAATTGAGCAAGATGGTAAGTCGGTATGGGTAGTAAGAGCATATCTGCCCGATGCAGAGGCAGTATCGGTAGTTACGCCTGACCAGCAAAAAGAATACCCAATGCGATCGGTGCATCATCCCCACTTTTTTGAATGCATTGTCACTGACGCGCCCCACCTGTTTAGCTATCAATTTAGAATAAAGTCGGATGACAGCGATCGCCTAATCCACGATCCCTATTATTTTAAATCGCCGATGCTGACTGAGTTTGATGCCTACCTGTTTGGTCAAGGCACGCATTATCAGATTTACGAAAAAATGGGTGCTCATCTGACCACGATCAACAATGTAAGTGGTGTGTACTTTGCCGTATGGGCACCCAATGCGCGGAACGTGTCGCTAATCGGTGACTTTAATAGCTGGGATGGACGCAAACACCAGATGCGTAGAGGCTCTACAGGTATTTGGGATCTATTTATTCCTGATCTACAAGTCGGGGCAAGTTACAAATACGAAATTAAGAGTCCTGAAGGACATATCTACGAAAAATCTGATCCTTATGGATTTTTTCAAGAGATTCGACCTAAAACTGCTTCAGTTGTTGCCGATCTTAGTGCCTATGAGTGGAATGACCAAAAATGGCTAGAAAAGCGCTCTACTGAAGATCCGCTCAAAAAACCAATTTCAGTCTATGAAATGCACCTTGGGTCATGGATGCATGCTTCCAGCGCTGTCCCTTCTGAAAGTGGCTATCCTAGCGTATCAGCCGCTGATCTTAAGCCAGGTGCAAGATTTCTCACCTATCGCGAACTTGCCGAAGATCTGATCCCTTACGTCAAGGAAATGGGCTATACCCATATCGAAATGATGCCAGTTGCCGAACATCCTTTTGATGGCTCATGGGGTTATCAGGTCACAGGCTATTATGCACCCACCTCACGCTATGGCACGCCGCAAGACTTGATGTACTTCATCGACCAATGCCATCTAAATGAAATTGGCGTAATTGTTGATTGGGTTCCTGCTCATTTCCCCAAAGATGGACATGGGTTATCTTTTTTTGACGGTACATTCCTCTACGAACCAGCCGATGAACGGATTGGTGAGCATAAGGAATGGGGAACGAAAATTTTTAATTACCAGCGTACCGAAGTTAAGAATTTTTTAATTGCCAATGTTCTATTTTGGTTTGAGAAGTATCACATTGACGGAATCCGTGTTGATGCAGTCGCATCAATGCTCCATCGCGATTACAATCGTGAAGCTGGTTCATGGTTGCCCAACGAATATGGCGGTCGTGAAAGTCTCGAAGTGGTCGAGCTATTCCGCCATTTGCACACTATTTTATTTACTTATTATCCTGGAGTGCTCTCGATCGCCGAAGAGTCTACATCTTGGCCGATGGTAACTGGGTCTGCCTATGCAGGCGGTTTGGGCTTTAATTTGAAATGGAATATGGGCTGGATGCATGACATGCTTGATTATTTCAAGCTCGATCCCTACTTCCGTGGACATAATAACAACTATCTCACCTTTAGCATTTGGTATGCCTTTAGTGAGAACTTCATGCTCGCACTCTCCCATGATGAGGTAGTGCATGGCAAGAGTCCGATGATTGGTAAGATGCCAGGCGATGATTGGCAAAAATTTGCTAACTTACGCTGTTTGTACGGATATATGTTCACTCATCCTGGTAAGAAGACCATGTTTATGGGCATGGAATTTGGACAATGGTCTGAATGGAATGTTTGGGGTGATTTGGAATGGTATCTATTGCAATATCCCAATCATAAAACTTTGCAAAAGTATGTCAGTGATCTGAATACATTATTGCGATCGCTACCTGAGCTTTACACCCAAGATTTTTCACAAGAGGGATTTGAATGGATTGAGTGCAATGATACTCAAAACTCGGTAATTTCTTTCTTGCGTAAAGGTTTAGATGGGGAGTTTGTTTTAGTTGTCTGTAACTTTACGCCTGTTGTCCACCATAACTATCGGGTTGGTGTTCCTGAGCGAGGCTTTTATAAGGAAGTTCTTAACAGCGATGCACCGATATATGGCGGTAGTGGGATCGGTAATCTTGGTGGCAAATATACCGATGACTACGGTAGTCATGGCAAGCCTTATTCACTTGATGTGACTGCGCCACCTTTAGGGGTAGTTGTATTGAAATATAGAGGCGAAATTTAGTGTAAAAAGCTTTGAGTACTAAGGCTTTTTTACCTTAAGAAGCCTTAGCTACTAAGCGATCGCGAGAATCATTAAATTCCACTACATCAACATCATGTTTCCATGTCCGCGCATTCAAAAATATTGGTAGTTCCACTTTACCCGTAGAAACTATATCTGTAGGCTGGGTTTGCCCTTGTAAATCTAAATCTTGCGAATCTTTTTCAATCTCGTTTAAAACTTGTAAAGCAAGATGGAGATGTGATTCTAACTGTTTAATGCGATTTTGTAATATTTTGATCGTCGATTCTTCTGGATTCATAATGTGACCTCCGTCAGTAGGCTAATCCTGACTTTTTAATCCAAATTTGTGAGGTAGAGTGTAATCCTTATACTCATGGATCACCATCCTGCCAAAGAATGATACTTTTTAAACCCAAAAGTTAGAGGCAACAATTCTTACTGTCCCTACTTTCTAAGTTGTACTGCACTAGATTCAAAAATTCAATTCTTGAATCATAAAGAGAAATGATCATGAATTTAGGGAGATTGTGATCTGGAAGAATCATTCGTTAAATGGATTTAGTAGTGCAACTCTACAACCTTCAAAATCCTGAATGTTGTGGAATCTCAAAGGTATAGTTTTCTTCAAAGCAAGTCTGGTGTAATTCTTCAAGTGCCTCAACTAAGGGAATTGGCTGTTGTTTTTGTTGCCATGTCAGAAATTCTTGGAACAGATCAGCCCGAATTACAGCAACGACTGGGCGATCGCGTTCATAAATCAGTTGAGGTGTTGAACTAGAAGCATCAATGATTTCTGGAAACTGCTGCTGAGCTTCTTCAATTTTCCAAATCATAGGTTTTATCCTCGTTTTTGCTCTATTGAAATCTTAGCGATCAACTTACTAACTTGCTACGATAAATCTAATCGTTAATGATGCTGAAGGTGCGATCGCTAAGCGTTGGTACAATGCTTCTGGTATTTGTAAAACAACTGTTTCAGCCATATTTTTTTTGATGGGTTAAATCATCTTTATTTTATAGTCTATAATCCTAAATAACGTTGATTTTGAGGCTGAGTAGTAATATGGCTGTAGCTAAAAAAGTTAGTCAAGAGAAACCAATTAGTACTAGTAAGAAATCTGCTGGTGTTAAATATTCTTCTCGGAAAAAGAACTTAAGCCGTAAGGAGAAGTTGGAGTTGATTAGAAAAGCTAATCAGCTTCTCGAAAATGTTTGGGATAAGATTTACGATTCTCATCATCAGACTACGGATGCCAAAACTAACCTTTGACACCAATATTTTTATCACTCACAAGCGGATTAAGCTTCCTGAAAGTTTCTATATGTCAGTGGTTGTGCTTCAGGAATTGGTTGCTGGTGCGGATGATGATGCAACTGTAAAAAAGCTTTTGAATATCAAAAAGTTTTACGAGAAGGTTGATAGGCTGCTTGTCCCTAATGCTGAGGATTGGTGGCTTGCGGGTAAGGTAATTAATTCTTTGCAGCGTGGGCTAAAGTCTGAGAGGGGTGGACTTGCACCTAAGATGACTGCGGATCAAAAGCATCGGATTAGTCATGATGTTTTGATTGCGCGGACTGCAAAACGGGCTGGGGTAACTGTAATTACGGACAATATCAAGGATTTTGAGGCAATTCAGAAGTTTTGTAATGTGCGTGTGATGAGTAGTGGTGAGTATTTTGAGAATAAGTATTAAGGGAAGTAGAAGGCGATCGCTAGGCGTTGATATAATGCTTCTAGCTACTTGTAAAATAACTGTTTCAGAAATGTAGTCACATCAGTGTGAAATCGCTTAATTAAAAGAAATATATGCCAGAATACAATTTCACAACTCTCTCACCAAAAGAGTTTGAGACTCTTTCAAGAGATCTTCTCCAAGTAGTGTTTGGCATACGCTTTGAAACTTTTACTGCTGGTCGAGATGATGGCATTGATGCTAGATGGAGCAATGGATTAACTGACACAATAATTATTCAATGTAAACATTATGCAGGATCGGGATATCCTCAATTATTACGAACACTAAAGAAAGAAACACGCAAAATTAAGGCACAGCAAAATCTTCGCTATATCCTTACGACTTCTGTGGGATTAACGCCTGCAAATAAGGACGAAATACTCAAAACACTCCATCCGTATTGTGGCTCTACATCCGATATATATGGACGTGATGATCTAAACAATCTGTTGTCTCTACATCCACATATAGAACAACAAAATTTTAAGTTATGGCTGACTAGTGAAGCTGTACTATCTCGCATGTTAAACGCTGGAATATTAAATGATTCAGCATCTGCCTTAGACAAAGCGCGAAAGAGAGGTCAACGCTATGTTCAAAACAATAGTTTTCAACGTGCAGTTAAAGTTATTGAAGAGAGTAGAGTTTGCATTATTGCTGGGATACCAGGAATAGGTAAGACGACATTGGCAGAAGTATTGCTTACATATTATGTAGACAAGCATGATTACAATGCATTTTGTATCCGCGAAAATATATCAGAAATCAAATCAATTAAACAACGTAATAAAAAACAAATATTCTACTATGATGATTTTCTTGGAACAACTAATCTTGATCTAAGAAAAAATGAAGATAAAAGAATAGTCGATTTTATTGAAGAAGTTTGCAATAATAAAGATTGGATATTTATTCTGACGACAAGAGAATACATTCTTCAGAGGGCAAAGTCACAATATGAATCTTTATCTCAATTCCCACTTGATCTTAATATCTGTACTATATCTCTTGATGACTACACAGCGACAGTAAAGGCTGAGATTCTCTATAATCATATATATTTCTCTGATATATCGACAAGTTATAAGTTATCAATATTACGTAATAACAACTATGAAAAGATACTAAGACATAATAATTATAATCCTCGCATCATTGAGCATATGACAAGCTTTATGCGTTTGAGTGCGATTTCAAATGATAATTATGTCGAAACATTTTTGTCAAATTTAGATAGTCCAATAGATATTTGGAAACATGCATTTGAGAAACAAATTAGCAATGCATCTAAACATTTATTAATGGTTTTAGAAAGTATGCCCAAACGCATTTTTATAGAACATCTTAATAGTGCATTTTTATCATTTTATCAATATCGTCGTAATCGGCATGGATTTGTAACAAGTCCATCTGATTTCAAAGATGCTTTGAAACTTCTTGATGGTAATTTCATTAAGACATATCAAGTAGAAACTAACAGGAAACAGAAGAAGATAGTGATCGAATTTCATAATCCATCTGTTCAAGATTTTCTTCAAGTCTATTTAAAAGAAAACGAAGATGATGTTTGCGATCTTATTAAATCTGCTATATATTTTGAGCAATACGAGGAACTCTGGTCTGTCTTCCATATTTCTCACTATAGTAAAGCTAAAGAACCATCTCCCAAGCTTTCAGGAATAGTAAATAACTATCCAAGTTTTTTAGATGGAATTCAAAGAACATTGGATGAAAATTCATGTAAATTAAAGCTCTACTCGATTAATAAAAATATTGAATATTGGGTTGACAGACCTACCTTTGAGCAAAGAGTATTATTCTTGATTGATGTTACATCACAAGTCCAGAGTCCATTAGCTAAATCTCTCGCTGTATCCACAATTAACAGACTCAAGGATATATTACTAGAACAAAGTTATACCAATAAAGAGGAATTGGTAAAAATTATTTCTAGACTGAGATCTATTGATATATTAGATGAAGGATTAACAGAAGAATTTTATCAATTAACTCGCAGTGTTATAGTCACTCAATTAGAAGATTTGGCTGATTATGAGGCATTAATATCTTTTTTAAAGAGTTTTCGTAAAGATTTTTCAATATGCGAGGTTAAAGCGCTTCAATCACAGTTTGAAGAGTTTTGTGTTGAAGAGGTTGACACCGTAAAATACAACAGTTCTAATGGCATAGAGTACTTAGAAGACTCTGCTAAGAGTCTTAGAGAAATTGTAGTATCTCTCGATATGATTGAACCAATTTGTATTCAAGAAATAGATCAAGAAATTCAGGAAAAGAAAGAAATGGATGAAATGTTTAATAATGAAGATGATAAAAAAGAGAATAGAGATAATAAAAAAGAAAATATCGTAAAAGAATATCAACTAACTTTTTCTGAAACTAAGAGTATGTTTAATCGATTGTTATCCGATATTGAGTTACTAGATACGGACTAACTAATTGAGAGTGTAGATTCAAAGCTATGAATACAAAACTAATAGAATCCTTAGCCCAAGTCATCGAATCCCTTGCACCAGATGAATATGCTCTATTGCAAGAAAAACTGAAGTCTCGCACAATCCAGAAAACTATCGGCGTATGTGGAGGTCATGCAAGAATCCGCAATACCCGCATTCCCGTTTGGACAATTATCTCCCTCCAACAACAAGGAGCCGATATACCAGAGCTTTTACGCAACTTCCCTTCATTAACCGTAGACGATTTGAGCAACGCCCGATTCTATTACACTACACATCAAGAAGAAATTGATTGTGCGATCGCCTCTCACCAATACGAGCAAGAGGAAGCGATCATTGGCTAGATTTTATTCCAATGAAAACTTTGCAATCGATATTGTGCAAATCCTGCGCGATTACGGTCATGATGTCCTCACCTCCTACGAAGCAGGACAAGCAAATCAAGGCATTCCTGATCCTGAAGTTCTAAAATTTGCTACAAATCAAAATCGAATTCTAATATCTTTTAATCGTGATGATTTTATCGACTTACATCGTAGCGGAATAAAACATAGTGGCATCATTATTTGTAAAGATGAACGCGACTATCTCGGACAAGCCAAATTTATCAATGACTTTTTGCAAGCTCAGACAACAGAACTTAGCGATCGCCTAATTCGTATCCAAAAGCAAAATCAACCCAAGTCCAGTACACCAGTATTTATCATTCGTGAATACTAAGGCATATTTTATGATCGCCTTGATATATTAGCGATCGCCATTTGTAGCGATTATTGGTGCGATCGCTATCAATACTGAGTTTTGTTAAAATGGGATTGTGTTAAGTGTGAACTATGTCATTAACAAATTGGAAAATTTTAGAGACAGATGAGCCGCCGACTTGGTTAAGCGAGAAAGTGGGTAAGTTTGCAGCGCAATTACTTTGTCAGAGAGGAATAGTTGAACCTGAACAAGTAGAAGCTTTTTTGTCTATTGAAGCCTATCAACCCACTAGTGCTTTTGCGTTTGGTGCAGAAATGCAACAGGCGATCGCGCGAATTGTGCAAGCATGGGAACAGGGCGAAATGATTGCGATTTGG
>JAYVVP010000151.1:0-4989 GCA_043786935.1 Pseudanabaena sp.
GTTTGTGGAACTTGCTCAAGCCAATTTTGAACCTGTACGAGATATTTATATTTATGGTGAATCAGATGAGCAATCATTACAAGCTGCTCAACTTCTGCGCAGTGCTGGTTTTTCAAAGGTAGCTCAAATTATGGGAGGTCTACCAGCTTGGTGTGAAGTAGGAGGTCCGACTGAAGGAGTACAGGAAACAGGGCATCTGAAGCCAAGTGAATTTAATGTAGTCTCTCGCCTCAAGACTGAACAAGAACTGCAAGAGTCAGGTAAATCCCAACGATCGAAAGTCTGATTGACAAATTAGATTGATAAATTAATCTAATTTGTCGTCACTTGTATTAGTACACAAAATCAGAAGACTAATGGCAGCGCAAATCGCCGCTACTCACTTTTTGGATTTTATTTATCTTGATGCAGGTGGCGACAGCTAGATCATTTAATAAGCTAGAGATTATTATTGTTAAGCGTATCCCTTAATAATAAATCTCTGACTTAATTTTGTCTATTGTTATACGCCATATTGCTTTCGATGACAATCCGCCAATCTTAAGTACTCTAGATCGAACTTTGCTAATTGCCAAAATTCGTAGAAGACTTTAGCTGATTCAGCTTTGATTAGATCTTCTTCACGGGGCAAAATAATTTTAGAATCTTTAGGACTATCTTTAAGATATTTACGCCCAGATTTGTGGTTTGCATAACGACGCGATCGCGTATAACCCATTTGTAAAAACTTTCGAGACATATCCATTCCCACAAAATCTCCTTCTAATTTATAATCCACAAATAGAGAACAAATCTTTATCGCAGATTGACGCGCAATCTCTGGAGTCTTAAACTTGCAGTGAGGTAAGATTTCATTTTTGCAAGGTTGCACAAGTAATACGCCTTGATCGCCGCGACCGATACGATAAAGCTCAGGATGCTCTCTAAAATCAATTGTTTTAAAATCGAGTGAGTAATCAAATTCTTTCATTTCTCAATCATTAAACTATAAAACTTCTATCTAAATTCAAACAAATTCATTATGCAAGCTAACTAAACAACTTACTGTAAAGATTTAAAACTTTTTAAGACAATTTATTCAAGTTATACATTGTCTAAACATGATTTCAATCGTGGGAATGTAAATCTAATTATGGAAAGGGAATTGCAAAAAAAAACAGGCACAAATAAAATAAGTGACTGCTACTAAAACTACTGCAAAAGATACATATAAAACTTTAAAGAAGTTAGATTCACTTGTAGAGGTTCTTGATCAAGACGCTGAAGAGATTGATTCTAAATCGGCAGGTGATGGAATTGATCATTGGCATGATTTGTTACATAAATCTGAAGATGACAGTCTCAAGGCGATCGCTACTGAAATCAAAGAGCTAAAACAGCTTCTTAAAGGGAAGAAGACAAAGGCGAGTGATCTCAGTGAGAAGTTGACCAACATGAGTGAGCAAACCACGAAAGCCTCTTCCCTTGCTGCTAGAGGTTTTAAGTGAGTAATTCAAAAGCTGGGTAAAACGCTAATAAAATTGGGCAAATCACTTGATTCTAAGGATGCTTAGCTACTCTATAAATCAGAACTAAAGATTTATCTTTAAAATTAGTTGAGCAGTTAATCTCTAAGAAATGTTGATCAACTAAAATATTAATTTTTATAGAAATTAATATTTTAAGCGAATTTATCATTTATTCTCATTAGATTTTGAAGGAATGAATTATGTCAGATGAGTTCAAAAAAGGTGACAACGTGGAATGGAAAAGTTCTCAAGGCATTATTGAAGGTACTGTAGAAAAGAAATTGACCCATCCAATCGAGATTAAGGGGCATCACGTTGCCGCCTCAAAAGAAAACCCCGAATATTTAGTAAAAAGTAATAAGACGGGTAAAGAAGCAGCTCATAAACCTGAATCTTTGAAAAATAGAGAGGACTAGACTAATGAATGACTTACCTTTTGAAAAGCAGCTTGTTCATGCCATATTTTGCCAGCAGTTGCAAAGCCTCGATATAGATAATGCCAAAAAACTGCTAGCCGATCTACATTTGCTTTACCTTGGGCAGCAAGCTATGTTTACGACGCTTACTAAGCAAGATAGTTCTATCTAAAGATAGTAATGTCTTCTATCTAGGGATAGTTGTATTTAAACATCATTAACTTCATCAAAACAATAATCCAAATAATATCATTGAACCTTACAGAAAGATGTCTATAAATAGAATTTGTATTGTAAAGATTTGAACTGTTTTAATACAACGTGTTCAACTTATACATTTCTTAAACATGATCTCAAACATGAAAATGTAATACTGCATATTGTAAATAAGTTATACAACTACTTGAGTGAAGTAAGCGGCTAATCATTGTAGATACTATGGTTAAGGCTAACTATTCTAACATTCTAGTTACTGTTATCTGAAGCTTAATTACTAGTCGACAAACTTAGATTCTTCATTATGAAGTTTTTATCATCACTTTTTGATGAATGCTTTAGGTTTGGTTAAAAATTGGTTACGTGAATTGTACTTGCCACTATTTAGGAGATATTGATTATGAAGAGTAGAAAGAAATCTTCACGACGTTCCTTAATCAAATGGGGAATTTTTGGACTAGGTGGTATTGCACTCGCATCCGTACCTGGAGTACTTAACGCTCAACCAATGAGCCGTGGCAAAACTCTTACATTTAATGCTGATGATGTTGGAATTCTCAACTTTGCTTTATTACTAGAAGAACTAGAAGCCGCTTTTTATGCCGCAGTTATCAGTTCTGGTAAAATCACTAATAGTCAAGAATCGGAATATATGCAGTTTTTGGGTTCCCAAGAAGCTGCTCATGTAACTTTTCTACGCACAGTTTTAGCTAATCAAGTTTCATTCGCTACACAAGATTTAAGTTTTAATTCAGCTAGCTTAAATAACCTTCTATCTAGCCGCGCTAGTATTTTGAATACTGCTGTTGCTTTAGAAGATGTGGGTGTCCATGCTTACAATGGCGCAGGACCAAGCATGACCAATCCTACCTTCCTGCTTGCAGCTGGTTCAATCGTTTCTGTAGAAGCTAGACATGCAGCAGGCGTGCGCGCATTACTTGGCAGACCAGCTACAGAACCTGATAGCGATCGCCTAGTCAATGATGCAAATTTAAATACTTCGCTCAATCCTTTTAAAGGACGAGCCTATGACGAACTCTATACGCCCAAACAGATTGTCGCTATTGTTGGTTCGCTAAATCTAATCAGTAATTCTATTGGTGGGGCACTCGTTGCTTAACTAGCCTAAAGAATCATCTATACAAGTTCAAATACAGTTGTCAATATATTCATACAGAAGGTTGCAATCGATATGACATCTTACTATTTCACTTTCAAACGAAATCTTACCAGTTTAGTTAGTAAGGCTTTATTCCCTATTAAGATTAGCCTTGCACTTATTCCTTTACTATTTTTGTTCTTGTTCTACAGCCCTGCTGCTCCAGCTTATGCTCAAGTGCTAAGCCCAAGACAAGTAGTAGAGTATGCACTTACTTTAGAAAAGCTCGAAGCAGACTTCTATCGCCGTGGTGTTAGGGCTGCTACAAATGGTGGTTTATCATCTGCACCTCAAATCGCCAAAGATGCGATCGTTTCCTATGGTGAAGATGAAGCTAACCACGTAACTGACCTTTCAGCAGCACTAAGATCCATCGGCGGTAATCCTGATGCAGTTAAGATTCCGACAAATCCTAACTACAATGCAATCTTAGGGCGCAATCCATTTGCGAATCCTACAGATTTTCTATTAGCAGGGCAATATGTGGAAGATTTGGGTGCAGCTGCTTATAAAGGACAGGTTCAAAACTTGCTAGCAGCAGGTGCACCTGCTAAGCCAATTTTAGCAGCGGCTCTAGAGATTCATAGTGTCGAAGCTCGACATGCTGCTGGTGTGAGATTCTTACGCCAAGCGTTACTAGGAGCTGATGTGCGTCCTTGGATTTCTACTAATGCTAGCCCTAGCGAAGTCATTTATAACGAGAATCGGACAGGTTCACCGATTCCATTTAATCTTGATGCCTTTGATGGCTATGCTACGGCAGATGAAGTATTAGCACTAGTTGGTCCTATTTTAAAAGAAGCGCCAACTGCTAGCGAACCTATGACTTCAGCCCCAGCGCCTGTTAGAGGCTTATGGTAAATAGCAAATTGTTGTAAACGATTTGTTGTTGAGTTTAAGTTGATAGATATAAGTTGATAGATATTTACTGAAGGTGTTGCAAAAATTCTTTCAGTAAATATTCAAGCTTCACTAAAAGTGCACAAAGTTGTAACTGTTCACTTACACAACATGGGAAACATTAATTATGTCTAATCCAGTTAAAGAAAAGATTACAACCAATCTTGCCAAAGCTAAAGAAGAAGGCAATATTCGAGCGGAACACATTCGCGAGATTGTCAAAGATGCTGTTTTACAAGCAGTCGCTGAGCTAAGGGAAGGCACGAGTGAGATTGGTCTAATTGTTAAAGACGCTATTTCTACGGTGATTGCTGACTTAAAAGGAAGTGGAAAAGATACCACTGAGAAGATTACTGCCTCTATTGAGGGCGCAATCGAAGGAAGTACCTATCAAAGACAACAAGCGATCGCGCAACGTCGAGCAAAGCTTCTAGAAATTCAAACTCAGTTGGAACAGCAACAGCAGGATTTGGATCGTGAAATTAGTGAGGTTCTGCTTGATATAAAAGCAACAGAATCAACTGATTCCATCGGCGACGATTCGGAAGCGATTCACTTGGCAGTTAATACTGTCCAAGAACAACAGGAGTCAGGACTCTTGCAAGACCAATACATCAAGCTCAAGTCTCAACTTGAAAGCTTAGATCAAAAATTAGTGAATCGTTATGGCGATCGCTACAACGAGGTAAAGCATCAATGGGAAAATGCTAAAACTTGGTACGGTCAAAAGAAAACCGAAGCCGCTGCAAGTGGAACTCTACCTTTACAACAAAAGCAAGCAGAGGCCGAA
>JAYVVP010000152.1:0-4986 GCA_043786935.1 Pseudanabaena sp.
AGAGCGTGTTTGAGAAGTTTTGCTTTAGCCCCCCTAGCCCCCCTAGCCCCCCAATTCTGGGGGGAACCAGATTAAAGTCCCTCAGAATTGGGAGATTTAGGGGACTAAAACATTGGCTTTAGCTGAAAAATTTGTGTATATTGACTTCTCAAACACGCTCTAAGACGCAAAGAAATAAGTTATTTGTGTATTTATACAGGGTTGTAAAACTAGCAGTTAAAATTATTCCTGAAAGTAAATATAATCCAAAGGGAAATGAACTCTGCACAGTGCCTTTGATAAACCATAGCGGCAAGTGTCAAATACTCCATATAGTTCCTACCATAAGGATAGAAGGTAAATAATTAACTACCTTTTCTAATTGAGGCTGCAAAATTCCGCGCCAACCTAATTTCTCTAACCCACCGAAAAGGATGAGCAGTGGTAAATTACAGCAATTTGCTTTCAAATCCGCCACAAATAAAAATACAAAACCAATTGCGGGGCTTTGCCCTGCAATTGGTTTTGTGGTGGGTTTGCTCGAACACGGCTGTAATTTAACATTTCCCAACAAGTCTGAAACATTACCAAGAAAGCAATCATTTGCGAATACGACTTTTGAGCCAAACCCAACACTTTTCAATGCTATTGAAATCTGGAGAATAGGCAGAGAGATACAACAAACATGCCTAGTGCTAAAGCTGTCATCTCCTTCAGTTAAGTTTTACATAGTATTCAATCAAATCACTCAGGAAATCAATCGACCACCAGTCATAGTAAGGGCAGAAAGAAATATGATTTTGTATACTGAGAGAATTGATGATTAAAAACATAGGACTGTAAATTGACCATAAGAAAGCGATAGTTGTGACTATGTTAGAGGAAGGAGAAGACATAAAAGAGATTAGATCAGAAGTAGAAAAAGAGCTGGAAACATCTACAGACGGTCATCGTCAAAGTGCAGCTACAGGACACTTAATATGTACTATGATGCCGTGATCGATTGTATACAGAATGCTGATCTATCCTGATATTTGGCGCTGGTGAAGCAAAGCATGAATTTAGAAAATGTCTAGAAAAAGATAACAAATTAGGTGATCGCATCGTGGATGTTTTAACTGCCGACAAAATGACCGATCATCAGATCACCGCTAAGGTCCAAGAATATTTTCATGACCATCACAAACATATTAAGGAACGAAATTGAGAATATGTTACTTCCCCAAGTATCTAAAGTTGAAATTCTTGCAAAACTCTATTTAGAAAGTGAACCTGCTGCAATTTCTGATCTGGCGATTTCCGAATTATGCGATTGGCTTTGGGATGAATTTCAGACTACGCCTCTCAATATAGAATTCTCATGGTATAAGCGTTACGCTAATGCTGCCGAGATGTTTGATGATATTAAGAAAAGTCATCTGTGGGTATCTGCCGAAAATTATGATACTTCATTGGGACTTAATCCTATTTATAGCTTTATCTTCCAAGCAGTGCATGACCACGATCACTATCTTACCCATAGCGATTTTAGTTTAGAAGGAGAAATCGCCACTTACAATGCCACTGCTAAGAGGGCAACCAGTCTAAATATTCAGAAGATTATCTATTCTGAAAGTGTACTTAGACCCGCTGCCTATATTTATCTTGGACATCCACCAATCTCCAAAATTGTCTTTGCATAATTTACTCAAACAAAGGAATGATCCCATGACTATAATGACACAAGAGAAGACTGCTATTCATTGGAAAGAAGTAATTGAGTATGCACCCACTGGAATCAAGAGCAAGATTTTGTTGGAAGATGGAAACTGTCAATATATTTTGATGTCACTATCTTTAGAGAAAGCGATCTCCGAACATACTAACCCTCGAAATGCCACAGTTAACGTAATCGAAGGAGAAGGAATACTTACCCTAGGAGGCAAAGAGATTAGTTTGGAAGCTGGAGTGTTTATTTTTATTCCAGCTAATGCTCCCCATGCTGTTCAATCATCATCCGAACTTGCCTTTTTGTTAACTCTTTCAGAACAGGTAGCTCCAGCAACATTGCACTTTCCAGAGAATCAAGAACAAGAAATCGCTCCATTTACGACAAACAGTCAACTAAATTTTTAGGAGAAAACCCATGCTAGATATTGATGAAATGGATAAAAAAGAGATTGTCGAAATCTTACAAAAAGTTGGACATGGACACCTTGGTTGTGCACTGGATGGACAGCCCTATGTTGTACCAATGCATTATTATTTTGATGACCCGAGTATTTATATCTTCACTACCACTGGGATGAAAACTAAGTTTATGGATGTGAATCCTTTAGTGTGTTTACAGGTAGAAGAAGTTAAAAATTTAGAGCATTGGCGCAGTGTGACAGTTATGGGGCAAGCTGAACATATTACTGAGCAGTCAGAGATTGATCGAGTGATGGAATTTATTAAATCTCAAAATCCTACACTCTCACCTGCGCTAAATCGGACTTGGATTGATGCATGGGGGCGAGCAGAAGATATGGCTCTCTATCGAATTAATCCCAGTGAAATGAGCGGCAGAACTACAGATGGCATCAGCAGTCGATAAACCCATAATTTAGAGGTAATAGATGGCGACTGGAGCAGATTTTAAAGACTATTACACGATCTTAGGAGTGAGCAAAACTGCAACTCCTGAAGATATTAAACGGGAATATCGCAAGCTCGCCCGAAAACATCATCCAGATCTTAATTCTGGTGATAAAAGGGCTGAGGCAAAATTCAAAGATATTAATGAGGCAAACGAAATTCTCTCCGATCCAGAGAAGCGGCAGAAATATGATCAGTTTGGACAATATTGGAATCAGCCAGTTCAAGAGCAGCCTCAACCGACAAGTTACAGTCCAGATAGTGAAAACTTTGATCGCTATGGTGATTTTGACTCATTTATTAACGATCTTTTAGGGAGAAAGAGAGGTCAATCTGGATATGGCGATGGATTTCGATCTCAAGCTCCAGCACCTGATACTGAGGCAGCGATCGCCCTCACATTTTCTGAAGCATTTTATGGTGTCCAAAAACGTTTGCAATTGGATGATGAAATAATCAATGTCCGCATTCCCGCAGGTGCAAAATCTAGTAGCCGCATCCGAATAAAAGGTAAAGGTCACCCTAGTCCATTTTCTCAACAGCGCGGTGATTTATATCTCACTATCGAATTATTATCGCATTCATTCTTCCGTTTTGAGGATGATGCTCTTGCCTGTGATATTCCCATTCGTCCTGATGAAGCAGTTTTAGGAGCAGAGATTCAAGTGCCAACTCCCGATGGCAGAATAACTATGAAAGTCCCTAGGGGAGTAAAATCTGGTCAATCCCTCAGACTACGGGGTAAAGGTTGGGCATTACCAAAAGGAGGAAGAGGTGACTTGTTTGTCAAACTTCAGATCGTTACACCTCAAACCCTGAATGAAATCGAACAAGAATGCTACGAAAAAATCCAAGCAAATACCAGCTTTAACCCACGTTCTCAATTAGAGGAGATTAAATTATGACCTACAGCCTTACCAAGATTGAATCTCCCGATGGAGAGCAACTCTTTACTTTTGAATATGCCGCTTTGGTGAACGATACTTCTACGACAGTTTTACAGATTTATGCACAGTTGGGAGTAATTCAAGCGATCGGCAATTTACTTCATTCCCGTGAGATTGCCCGAATTGCTCAGATTAAGCGACTACGTCAAGATTTGGGACTAAACCTAGTTGGAGCCGCAATGGTATTAGATATGGCGACTGAACTTGCTCAATTACGAGCAAGATTGAAAGTCTATCAATCATAATGAATCTTAACTCAGCCATAGATTGTGAGCGCAAAGAAGTACTTAAACAGTGGGAACATTGGCTGGAACCGCCGATGTTGGTACTGGGATTTGTCTGGTTGGGATTATTTATTATTGAGCTAATTTGGGGATTGAATCCGCTCTTTGAATGGATTGATATTATTATTTGGATTGCTTTCATTATGGATTTTGGTATCCAATTGGCGAGCGCTTCCAACAAGTCTGCGTATCTTAAAAAAAATTGGTTAACCACTTTCTCTTTAATGATTCCCGCCTTGAGAACTCTAAAGATTGTGCCAGTTATGCAAGCTTTTATGCAATCGGTTCATGCGGTACGAGGTGTGAAATTACCGCGAGTGATGACCAGAATCAATAAAGGAATGAGAGTTTTAGGAGCTAGTGTCAGAAGGCGCGGGTTTGGCTATGTGTTGGGATTATCGGCGATCGTTACGTTAATTGGCGCATCTGGAATTTATGCCTTTGAGCGCAAACTCTATGGTGAAATTGTTAACTATGGCACTGCTCTATGGTGGACGGCGATGGTGATGACTACGATTGATTCTGATTTCTTTCCCAAGACTCCAGAAGGAAGAGTGTTGTGCTTCTTACTCGCTCTGTGTGTCTTTGGTGTAAGTGGTTATGTGACCGCGACTCTAGCAACCTATTTTGTCAATCAAGATGCCGAAGATGATGAAACTGAACTAGCTAGTGCAAAATCAATTCATGCTCTGCAAGTAGAAATTTCGGCATTGCGAACGGAGATTAAAGCCTTATCTAGACTTAAACCTGATACTGAGAATAAATTATGAAGACTTACTATCCTAAACTTGATGAAAATGCGATCGCAGTCAATCTAAATAACGTAACTGGCTTATCAGAACAAGAGGCGATCGCTCTACTCAAACAAGATGGATATAATGAATTACCCTCGGCACAAGCTCGTAATTTTTTAGCGATCGCTTGGGACACAATCAAAGATCCGATCTTTCTCCTGTTAGTGGGTGGAGGTATCATATATTTAATTTTAGGCGACCTCCAAGAAGCATTAATTTTACTAGGTTTCGTCACTTTAATCGTGGGAATTAGTCTTTATCAAGAAGGTAAAACCGAACACGCTTTGGAGGCTTTGCGAGATCTATCTAGTCCTCGAGCCTTAGTAATTCGGGACAGGCAGCAAAAACGGATTGCGGGGCGAGAAG
>JAYVVP010000153.1:0-4980 GCA_043786935.1 Pseudanabaena sp.
CAGCTTAGCTTATCCCGATAGCTGATATGCTCAGCCAGCTTATCCCGATAGCTGAGCGTAGTCGAAGCTTCTTTTAAATAATTTAGGATTGCTATATGACTAGTTGCTAATGCGTGAATGACTGTTTGATTATCTTTTTTAGTCTCTCCTGTATGTCGATACAACTCAAATCGAATAAAATTTAACAGCGTTAGGACAAATCAAAATCTAAAAAGGAGATAAATCTTAAACTGTGGCGATCTCAAATCAATATGGCTATTACACCGAAGATTATCGGGAATTTGTAATCACAAATCCGCGCACTCCGCGCCCTTGGTTTAACTATATGTGGAATCACCAGTATGCAGGGCTGATTTCGCATACAGGCGGCGGCTTTAGCTTTTTAGAATCGCCACGCGATAACCGTATTAGTCGAATGCGCTATAACAGCCTACCTTGGGATCGTCCTGGGCGCTATGTGATGGTCAAGGATAGCGCAACTGGGAAATATTGGTCACTGAGTTGGGCTCCAACCATTGACTTAGACTATGACTTTTATGAATGTCGGCATGGTCAGGGCTACACCAAAATTACGACTGAAATTAATGGAATTCGTGGCGAGATTACTTACTTCGTTCCTACTGATACTAATGCTGAGGTTTGGCGGGTAAAGTTAACTGAACTCTCAGGTCAAACGCGCGAATTAGAGGTTTATTCTTTCCTAGAACTGTTGATGGGCAATGCTCTCAATGATCAGATCAATCAACCAAATGACAAGCATTTTACCGACATTCATTTTGATCGCGATTTGCAAGCATTAGTCGCCACTCGCCGCTATTGGGTGCTGAATAAGAGTGTTTCGGTCAAACAGCCCAATATTGATTGGAAGTATCAGATTTATTTTTCGCAAAGTCTCCCTATCTCTGGCTTTGACACTAGTCTTGATACTTTTATTGGTAGATGGCGATCGGAAGCTAATCCTGTAGGGATAGAAACAGGCGTACTGAAAAATACGGAAATTACAGCAGGCGATCCAGTTGTAGCTTTGCAGTCGAAAATTTCGTTGGCTGCGAATAGTGCAATTGATTTTGCCGTGGTTTTAGAGATTACACCTAAGGGTAAAAGCCCTGTACTCACTGGGAGCGAAGTCGAATCCATTTCTGCTAACGATAAAGTAAAAGAAATTTCTTCTAAAACTTTTAAAAACGCGCACAAGATTACTGAAGTAGTTGATCGCCAATATCTGCAACTTAGACAAAAATGGGATGATCATCTCTCTTGTATACAAGTGCAAACCCCTGATCAAGCATTTAATGCGATGTTAAATGTCTGGAATCAATATCAGGCAGCCGTAACCTTTGATATGGCAAGGAATTCTGGCTATTATCACGGTGGATTGCTATTTGGAACGGGAATGCGCGATCGCTTCCAAGATATTCTTGGTGTGGTGATGGTTGATCCTGCGCGGGTGCGATCGCGATTAATCAGCGCTCTAAACTTCCAGTTTAAAGATGGCTCTACCCTACATAATTTCTTCGTTCTCACAAATACAGGCGAACGGACAAATCATTCTGATACGCCACTTTGGATTCCTTTTGGGATTGTAGAATATCTCAAAGAAACTGCTGATTTTTCGATTTTACAAGAAGTAGTTCCCTATCATGACGATACTAAAGGAACGGTGTATGAGCATTTGGTAAGAGCGTTAGATTTTGCGATCGCCAATACAGGTGAGCGGGGAATGCCACGCATTTTTACGGGTGATTGGAATGACACGCTCGATCATGTCGGTTCTGAGGGTAAGGGTGAAACTACATGGGGTGCTTTCTTCTTAGGCTATGTTCTTCAAAAAACGATACCCGTATGTGAACATCAAGGCGATCGCGAAACCCTCGGAAAATTTCAAAATTTCTACGAGCATCTTCGTAAAGTTACTAATGATATCTGTTGGGATGGAGAATGGTACTTACGCGCTTTTCGTGACAATGGTGAACCGATTGGTGTCTCGACAGCGACTCAGGGCAAAATCTTTTTGAACGCACAATCATGGGCAGTTATTTCGGAACTCGCTCCAAAAGATCGGGCTGACAAAGCATTACTCAGCAGCCGTGAATATCTAGCCACGCCTTTTGGTATGCAGATTGTCGCTCCTTCTTTTACAGAGATCGATGATACGATCGGCTTAATTAGTCGTTGTGTCCCTGGCAAGAAAGAGAACGGTGCAGTATTTAATCATGCCTCTGCTTGGTTTGTGCTAGCTTCTCTTCTCAATGGCGATGTAGAATTTGGCTGGGAAATCTATCGCCGCATGATGCCAATTAATTCATCTCAAGCGACTGATGAGCAATGCGATCGCTTTGAGACAGAGCCATATGTTTATCCTGAATATGTGACCAGTCCCGATCACGAAACCCAAGGTCAAGCAAGTCATTCATGGCTCACAGGCACGGCAGTCTGGATGCTGCGAATTGGTGTTGATTATATTTTAGGATTCCAACCTACTTTTGCAGGAATGATCGTCGATCCGCATATTCCTGCTGCATGGTCTGGCTTTACAGCAAAGCGTAAGTTTCGCGGTAAGGTTCTCTCTCTAACTGTGGTTAATCACAGTTCTATCAAGCAAATAACTGTAAATGGTGAAGTTGTAGAAAGTAACTTTATTGATCTCGCGCTCTACAAGGACGAAGAGATTGCGATCTCAGTCCATCTATAGTTGTAAGCCAGTTGTAAGTCGCCCTATTCCAAACTTTATGAGAAAGAACGGGGCGCTTACAAATCAATCATTTATCGATTTGGATTACCATAACCAATCACCGCAACTTTATGGCGGAAAACTAATTCTGCTCCATACCAGCCTGATAGTCCTAACAATGTAGCCACTATAATAGATAACGTCATTCCTACTGGTACTACGGCTGACGCAGCATTGTCTAAGCGGATGCTGAGGTTGATGATTGTAAGAATGATAGAGCTAATATTTAGAACCATATGTGCCCAACCTGCCTTGCGCTTGCGTACACGATCAATCTTCAGAAAATCTAAGATGCCAGTCAAAGCCGCAAGTAAACTCGTAGCTAATCCTGCTGTCAATAAAGAAACTCCAGCCCTTACCCAAAAAGTATCGCTAGTTATCGAATAAGCAATATCAGCAACAGGCGCTGCTACTAAAAATGCAATGGGGAAAGTGACAATTAAAGGATGAAGTGGATGTTTAGCGATCGCAACTGTACTAGGCACTCCACTATCCTCAGATTCACGGTCTACAGACTCAATTAAGGGAGGGAAATTTGGTGTTTGTGTCATAGTAGTAAAGTTGGTTACTAGTTAGTACGTTTGCTTAACCATACTGAAATTTTGCTAAAAAGAACTCTATCTAAAGATACATAATCTACAATAAAATAATGTTTTAAGCTTTCAGCTCTGACTCAATAATATTCCTCTTTTGTCTACGTCCTAATCCACTTGACGGCAGCTATAATCAAGGTTGAAGCATTAGTAATCTAATTCGTCTAGAATAACTTACAACTTTTTGAGAAAGGCGATCGCTTCAACATGAGAGGTTTGCGGAAAGAAGTCAATAGGTTGAATGCGATTGATTTGATAGCGATCGCCTTCGCATAACAGCTTAAGATCTCTTGCCTGAGTGGCAGGATTACAACTGACATAGACAATCCGATCAGGAGAATGTTCGCGGAGATATTGAATTACTGAAAGCTCGCAACCTTTGCGGGGTGGATCGAGGATGACGATATCAGGCTGCACATTGAGCGTGCCGATTAGATCTTCGACTTTGCCAGTATGGAAAACTACATTATCAATGCCATTAAGCTCAGCGTTTAGTTTGCCTTGAGCTGTCGCCTGTGGCTGGATTTCAATCGCGATCGCCTGTTTTACTTGTTCGGCTAAAGGCAATGCGATCGTACCGATACCTGCATAGGCATCTAATAAAATTTCGGTTCCTTCTAAATTAAGTTCCGCTTCGATGATCTTGAGCATCTTTTCCGCTTGCTCTGTATAGACTTGAAAGAAAGTATCAGCACGCAAACGGAATGTTAAACCTGCAAACTTCTCTAGCAGATAATCTTTACCTGCAATGCACCGACTCTCGCGTCCCATAATTGCATTAGTTTTATCAGGATTGCAATTGAGAATTACACCAACGACTTGAGGGTAGCGATTTAACCAAGTTTGAGCAAATACTTCTAAGTTTGGAACTTCCCAATCCCGTGTTACCAAAGTAATCAAAATCTCGCCCGTGTTCCTACCAATCCGCAGCCCTAAATGACGTAGTAAGCCTGTATGAGCATTTTCATCATAAATTTCCCAACACTGGTTATGGATATCTACTTTAAGTTCTTCCAACATTGGATCAAGGCGAATATCTTGGGCAGGGCATTGATTGAGATTAACAATTTTGTGACTCCCCTTCTGATAGTATCCTGCCTTGAGATTGCCATCTCGACCAGTCGCCAAAGGATAAGTAACTTTATTGCGATAGTGTAAACCTTCCTTCGCACCAACAATTGGCGAAATTAACTCTTCAAGACTCTCAGGAGCAAACCCACCGATCCGCTGTAAAGCTTGAAAGATAATATTTTGCTTAGTCTTTAATTGAGCAGGATAGCTAACTGCTTGCCATTGACAACCGCCGCATTTATCCGCCACGATGCATTTAGGACGAACGCGATCGCTTGACGGAGTTAAAAGTCTTTCAACACTGGCATGGGCAAAGTTCTTTTTAACAAATTCGAGCTTAACTTCAAGATGATCCCCTGGCACTGTATTAGGGACAAAGATCGCGATACTTTCATAACGTCCTACACCATCACCGCTATCTGCGAGATCGTTGATGGTGAGCTTGATTTTTTGTCCCTGTAGTAGCATATTTTCCTGAGTTAGTAGTAATTTTAGAAACAGCGCTTTGCAATGTTTCTAAAATCTTAAAAATTAATCCGTACCTGCCCATGTCCAGAGGGGATTACCATCTTTTACTTCTTGTTT
>JAYVVP010000154.1:0-4941 GCA_043786935.1 Pseudanabaena sp.
GAGAGGAAGCTTTAAATCTGGTCAAAACGTTTTGACCAGATTTAAAGTTATTGCTGTATAAGGGTTATACAGCAATAACTTTATTGTATGATCGCCCACAACATGAACCTATTCGATAACCATCGCCAGAAAATCACCGCATCAGAAGCCCCCCTCGCCGATCGCTTACGTCCGCGCAACCTCGATGAATTTATCGGACAAGAACATATCCTCGGACAGGGAAGACTGCTCCGCCGCGCCATTCAAGCAGATCGCCTGTCATCACTAATCTTTTATGGTCCCCTAGGAACAGGCGAAACGACCCTAGCGCGGATTATCGCCAATACCATCAATGCCCACTTCATCGCCATCAATGCTGTCCTCGCAGGGGTAAAAGAAATAAGGGAAGCCATTGAAACAGCCCAAACCCAACGTGGCTATCACGATCAGCGCACAATTCTATTTGTCGATGAAGTGCATCGCTTCAATAAGTCACAACAGGACGCAATGCTGCCTTGGGTAGAGAATGGCACGATTATTCTGATTGGCGCAACCACTGAGAATCCTTTCTTTGAAGTGAATAAAGCACTGGTGAGCCGATCGCGATTATTCCAATTAAAGCCATTGACCGAATCAGATTTGCGGCGAGTATTAGAGCAAGCACTTAGCGATCGCGAACGCGGTTATGGCAAGTTAGCAGTACAAATAGATGAAGAGGCGATCGCGCATTTAGCGAATGTGGCAAATGGTGATGCGCGATCGCTGCTGAATGCTTTGGAGTTAGCAGTTGAGACAACTGAACCAGAGGCAAATGGGGCGATCACAATTACTTTGGCAGTAGCTGAAGAATTGATTCAGCAACGGGCAGTTCTCTACGACAAAGAGGGAGATGCTCACTTTGATACGATTAGCGCCTTCATCAAAAGCGTGCGTGGTTCCGACCCTGATGCTGCGCTCTATTGGCTAGCAAAAATGGTTTATGCAGGAGAAGAACCACGTTTTATTTTGCGCCGTTTGCTAATTTTAGCTAGTGAAGATGTCGGACTAGCTGACCCGCAAGCAGTAGTGGTTGTCAATGCTTGTGCTAAAGCCTTTGACCACATTGGTTTACCCGAAGGTCGATATCATTTAGCCCAAGCTACGCTTTACCTTGCAAATGCCCCCAAATCAAATAGTCTTATGGGATTTTTCGATGCGATCACTGCCGTTGAGCAGGAACGTCAATCCGATGTTCCTAACCCTCTCAAAGATGGTAATCGCGACAAAAAAGGATTTGGTCATGGTGCTGGCTATCTCTATCCCCATGCCTATCGCGACCATTGGATCGAGCAGCAATATTTACCAAGCAGTTTACAAGGACAAGTATTTTATCGACCTTCAGACCAAGGAGCAGAGGCAACAATCAAGCTACAAGTAGAACGCAGACGTGAGGCACAGTTGGCTGCGATGGTGCGCGGCATAGGAATGGAACTTCCTGAAGTGCTGACCTTTAGCCCCACTGATGTAAAAAGCGATCGCTGGTTACAACGTACGATTGGACAAGCAGGTGATCGCTTGGCAAAAATACGCGATCGCTTATTCACACATTTATCGCTACAACGTCATCATGTGATTCTAGATGTTAATGTTGCGACTGGTTTGCTGACATGGGAAGCATTGAGATCGGTTCCAGAAGGCGGTGTTTATGCTCTGACTTATCAAGAAGCAGAGGCGATCGCTTTACAAGAACAAGCAGAGAGTTTGCCTGAAATATTGCGCCCGATTGCGATGTTTGGTTCTCTAATAAAACTTCCTGAAGCGATCGCGTCAACCCGTTTTGATAGCATTGTTGGCTATAACTCACTGATGCGCGAACCTGACAAACTAGCTTGCATTCAGCAATTAGCAAATCTTTTGCAGCCTGATGGCAAAATTGCTCTCTATGAATCAATTCCCCGCCATACTCAGCGAATTTATCAGTTAATTGATTTACCAACTAAATTTGGCGATCGGTGGATGCAAGCTGAAGAAGCAATCTATACAAATTCTGATGACCCGATGACGAATTGGGATATTAAAGATCTGCAATCGGCTTTTGAGAAGGCAGGTTTAATCGTTGAAATTGAAATGGAACGTATCACTACACCCATGCAAATTTCTACGGCAGTGTTAAATTGTTGGTTTAGCAAGTCTAATACAAAGCCATCATACGCCGACTATTTAGCCAAGTTTCTCTCGGCTGATGAAATAGCACTAATACAAAAATTGTTGACAGATAAGCTCTTGAATAGAACAGTATCTTGGTCAAGTTTAGCAGGAATTATTTATGCAACTCTTGCACAAGACTAGCAACAAGCGATCGCTATGCTTCATGAAAGTATCTCAAACTAATAAATCCAAGGGATCAACTTCTTTACCAGTTGACAATAATTTATATAGTCAGGAAATTTTTCTGTAAGCCAAATTTCTTCTTTTCTCGCCTTCGCATCAAAAAAAATGAATAGAGAGATAGCACCTAGAAAATGTAACCAACTAATCTGCCAACTTGCATATGTAAGAGCAAGAAAAATAACACCACTATATAAAGGATGTCGCACAAGACCATAGATACCAGTTTGAACTAATTGACCATCATCTCTAGGATGGGGTAATGGAGTCAGATTTTGACCTAGATCGAAAAGAGATCGCCACAACAAAGTAACTGACAAAACACCGAAAATAAATGTTAGACCTAAACTCCCGTAGTGCCAAGCATCTGTGTCCAGATCAATAAAACTAGATCGATCATTCGGTAAAATCACAAAGCCCAGCAATAGAAAACCTTGGGCAATTACCCAATATTCACCACGCAACCCGCGCCACCAATCACTGGTGATGCCCCAATCTGACAGTAGTTTCATAAGTCACTAACCAAAATACTTTTGGTCTAATCACACTATGCTATCAACAACCGAACCTGATTATTGGGAACAGCGCTATCAAGAAAATACAGCTAAATGGGATATCGGCATGGCTGCCCCTCCATTTGCAAGCTTATTAGCTTCGATAAATGCACCGATCGCAGGAAAAACAGCAGTGCTAGGATGCGGACAAGGGCATGATGCACTTTTATTTGCCAAGCATGACTTCGATACGATTGGTTTTGACTTTGCACCCAGCGCAATCGCTCTAGGACAAAAACTAAGCACAACAATGGGAATATCAATGCAATTTCTACAAAGAGATATTTTTGGTTTGCCTAACGAATTTCCAGCTAGTTTTGATTATGTAGTTGAACATACCTGCTTCTGCGCGATTCGACCCGAACAGCGTCCTGATTATGTAAAGATGGTGCGTTACATTCTGAATCCCACAGGAGAATTGATAGCCCTATTCTTTGTGCACAATCGTCCTGATGGCCCCCCATTTGGAAGTACCGTCGCCGAAATAATAGAGCTATTCTCATCTGATTTTGACACTTCAAACATACGACAAGTCGAAAACTCAATCGCATCACGCCAGGGAGAAGAATATTTGGCAAGATTCAGAATATTAAATTGAGATTAGTTAGTGGCAAAAACAGCAAGAGTGGAAAATAAATGACTGCGCGCTTGAACCGAAAGCCGCTTAACAATAAACTGATGCAAGTATTGCGGAATATGCTCGGCAAAGAACTCAATAATGTACTCCAAAGTCGAATTAATAGAAATAGGATCAGTTAAAAAGCGTTCAGTTGCACCAGTCCAAAACTCAACTAAATCCAAATCAGATTGTTCAGGCAAAGGATCTAGCGGTAGATCGGCATTTTCGTTTAAATTTTGGATCAAACTACTATAAAGAGACTTTAATAGCGGATTGATCCACTTTGCATGGTAAATAAACGTGCCGCGCTTAAGTCCTAACCAATCAGCAATTTGACGTTCGGAAGCAGCCAATAAATCGACATTTTCCGAGGTCGCCCTATTAATACGTTGCAATACCTGAGATTTGAGACTTTCAAGTTTGCTCATCGCATCAGGAGTAATATCACTTGCCTTAATTTGGTGATGAGGAATATCACCCAAATCAAAATTAGACAAGAAATAAATTTTGTCACCGTCATGAAAACGATTACCCGACTTACGACCAAAACATTGCCGAACATTAGCCAAAATATGGCGATCAACAAAAGCCTCAAAATCTAAATCAGAATCTTCAGGATGAGAACCAGTTAATACCGCATACTCCGCTCTTAGCGCAGCAATATTCGAGCAAGGAGTACCTGTTACGACAAAGGTTTTCGCATCTTTAAAGTCATTAGAACCTCGAGAATCGCGAAACCAAACTCCATCAGCCGTCGTAAACTTCTTGAAGTCAATCACTTTTGTCGTGGGATCGAGATCGCGTAGATGAGAAGCGATCGCTTCAGCTTGCCGCGTTTGTTCTTTGCCACGTTGCATACCCATGCGCCCGATATTAGCAACTTGAAAAATAACAGGGCTTGATAAAACCTGTATTTCTTGCTTAATCACCCGCACGCCATAGCCCAATCGCAACTCTAAATCGGTTTGACTAATTGTGGCATCCAAATAAAGGTTAGATGCAGCTCTGCCAGCAATGTCACGCAAGCGAGAATCTAAGAGCGAAACAGAAAGCTTGTCTCGCTGAATATATAGATCGCCATGTTGAATATTGCCAGAGAGAATATCGATAAACTCAGTCAGCCATTGCTTCAAAACTTCGCGGTCAATCCTTTGCTCTATCTCAACTGCATGAAGCGTAGTTGCACTCTTGAGCAAAGAATTCAACCTGGCAAGTTCTCGTTTGTCCTTACCCTTAACCAGATCAAACTCAGAATCAGCAATGCCATCAATCGTATCGAGAATTGAAAGATCTGGCTGAAGTAAATCAGCTAGCAGAGAACTATCAACTAGTTCAGGAATTGCTTCTTTGATTTTGTTATAGTCCAAGCCAAATCGAGCTTTATTCGCTAATTGATGATGTAACTTGTTAAGCAAATCAATA
>JAYVVP010000155.1:0-13443 GCA_043786935.1 Pseudanabaena sp.
TTGTTCATCATACTTTTAGAAATCGAAAAGAGAATTATGTTGACGTTGTTATGGAAACTTCTTGTGGATTGCACAATTTCAGGGGTACGATCAGACATCGCAAGGTTGCTTAACTTTAAACTGACAATGGGGAAATATGCTTATGTCTTCTCTCCTCTTTATTTCCGATGAAGTCTAATTTATTGACAATTGCATGAGCGATCACTATATCTGTTACCAAAATACCTGCCTCAATACTACGCTCATGAGCAGCTTCAGTGAAGTTGGCAGAAGTGACTAGTACTTTTTCCTTATTAACAATAGACCTCTTGCAGAACTGAGATTAGGGTGGAGAAATAGAGGATTTAGCAGCAGAAAGCCCAACTTCAAAGTTATAAATAGCAGCAATCAAATTACAACGCAAGCCGAAACGACTACGACGGTTACGATAAGGCAAAGAGAGAATCTTAAAAATCTTCAGGCGACGATTAACATGCTCAATGGCAATACGTTGCCGAGCAAGTTGCCGATTAAACCGCTTATCTTCTTTGGATAATGAGCCACCCTTAGGCTTTTTGAGGGGAATTTGCGAATTTGAATGCAACTTTTGTAAACCTTGATAGCCCTTATCTGCCAACCCTTGTGTCTGTGTATGAAAATGCACTCCACTGGCTTTAAGTAATGAGAAATCGTGCTGTTTACCTTTACCGTAAGCCGTACAAACTATCTTGAAATTAGTCAAATCGACTACTAATTGGGCTTTGAGCGCATGATGTTTTTTCTTACCACTATAAAAATGTTTTTGACCATGTTTTGGACGTTCAACTTGGGATTTGGTAACATCAATTGCGATGACCGTGGGAGCATTGTCTTCCCACAATGACTTTTTTCCTGCTAACCGAAACTTATCGGACCTAATTAGGATATGCTCTACTTTTTTGATAATACGGCAGATCGCTGATTCTGATACTTCCCAGTCGTTAGCAATATGGAAATAGGTACGATATTCTCGCCAATACTGCAATGTAACTAATACTTGATCTTCTAGACTTAGTTTTGCTTCTACACCCCCTTGTCCCTTATTTTGCTCTGCTTGTTTGATTAATTCTGTCATTTGAGCAAATGCTTCTCTGGTCACTCCAAACAAACGTTTAAATTCTGGGGCTGATAAAATTTTACTGGTTTCGTATTTCATTGCTTGTTTTTAGCGCTGTTACAAAAATTCCTAGATCTATTATATTTTCGGTTCTGCAAGAGGTCTATTAGATACTGATTTGCGGAATTGCCTGATATGAAATCTGATAGGAGATATCAGCGCTTATACGATCGCAGATATGGAATTAATAGAAGTTTAACTATGTTGGACTTTGTCAAATAAAAAAACAGCCTTAACCGATTGGCTAGGGTTGCTTTTTAGTTAAAGTGGCGATCGCCTTTCATTCTATTTTTTTGCTTAATAGCGATCGCGGAGATCATTGAAAGCCGTAGTTTAAACACAAAAAAGCAGCTATTGTTAGCTACTTTTTTATTTGTGTCCCAAATTTTGTCACCTATTAAATACGAAGTCTTAAGAGTTAAGCTGGGGGCGAGACTCGAACTCGCGATCTACTGATTACAAATCAGTTGCTCTACCAACTTATATATTGAAGAGCCGAATGAGGCTAAAGTTTCAAGTTCAGTTCTTAAAACAAGCGACCCTCTTCTATAAATCTGTTTCTCGATTTATGTAAACTTTCATTATTACTAAATCTTGTTACCTAGTTTTCTGACGTTCTATCAGTTTATCTACAGTTTTTTGATCGGCATTAACCAAAAACTGCGCGATCGCTTCTTCGACAATTACTTCTTTATAAGGAGCCTCAGCCTTACCTAGTTCAAGCTGTAGTTGCAAATGATACCTGTCAAGTTGTTTTAAGACTTCCTCACTGAGTTGAAACGTTGACTTGCGTATTGCTGACTTTTTAACTTCCTGACTTTCTAGCTTGTCAGCTTGCTGGCTTGCTGGCTTGTTAACTTTCTTTGGAGTTATCGTAACAACCTCTTGCTCAGGAACTAGACTTGCAACTTCCTGAATTGTTGTATTGCTAACTTGTTGGCTTCCTGACTTGCTGGCTTGCTCAAGACTTGCAAAAACGCTTTCAGTCGAGCTTAGAGGATCATTGTCATCGGTTAAACGGGCGCGTGGTTTTGCCATTTACTTTTCTCCTGCTGCGATTAAATCGGCGATCGCTTGATAGGGTTGGACTAATTTTTTGTCACCTGCATAAACATTGATAGGTTCACCAGCAAGATTGGATTCGGCAAACTTGACCGACTTTGGTACAGGCTCGAAAACATGAATATTTTGCAATCGTTTCTTCAGTGAAGCCAAAACATCCTGAGTCATCACAGTTTGCATCTCTGCCATCGTCGGCAATACACCTAAGATTTTGAGATCGGGATTCAGTCGCTTTTGTACACTTTGGATAGTCTCTAATAATGCAGCCAATCCCTTGAGTGCAAAAAACTGACATTGCACAGGAATTAATACCGCATCGGCGGCAGTTAGACCATTGATCGTCAGTAGTCCTAAACTGGGAGGGCAATCAATCAAGATGTGATCAAACTGATGCGCTATTGGTTCGAGATATTCCTTTAATAAACCAAAGTTACCCACCTTCAATAAAATCTCTGGTTCACCTTTAGCTAAGTTGATATCACTGGGAATGAGGCTAATTCCGCTTGATGTTGTCATCAAGGCATCGTTTGCAGTAGCCCGTTCGGTAATCACTTCATAGCTAGTGATCTGATTTTCCTTGATCCCAACACCCAAACCCGTCGTCAAATTTCCCTGTGGGTCGAGGTCAACTACTAAACAAGAACCCGTTTTTACTAGCAATCCACCGAGGCAGATCACACTCGTAGTTTTTGCTACGCCTCCTTTCTGATTAGCACAAGCAATGATCATAAAGTTATATTGTTAACTTGTTGGCAATATATAAATACAGCAAGTCAGCCTAATTAGCAAGTTATATTGTTAACTTGTTGACAATATATAAATACAGCAAGTCAACTTGTTGGTAAGTTATGGCTATAAATAAACTGATATTCACCAAAAAAGCTGGATAATAATTGTTTAGGCGCTGCAAAGTTTAATTTACGAAATCTACGTTCGATATACAAAGACTAAGAACTTACTGAAGCATGGATAAAAAGCAGTTTTCTGAGCGTGATATTTGTACCAAATACATTACTCCTGCTTTGGAGCGATCGGGATGGGATATTGCTACACAGATCCGCGAAGAATTTGCATTGACTAATGGGCGTGTTCTGGTGCGGGGAAATTTACATACCCGTGCTAAAAACAAGCGTGCTGATTATGTCCTCTTCTATAAACCGAATATCCCGATTGCGATTATTGAAGCTAAGGATAACAACCATTCGCTGGGGGATGGGATGCAGCAGGGGCTAGGCTAGGCTGAAATGCTCGAAGTTCCTTTTATCTTTAGCTCTAATGGCGATGGCTTTTTGTTTCATAACAAAATTGCCCATGATGGAATTATCGAGCGAGAACTCAGTCTGGATGAATTTCCTTCACCTAATCTGCTGTGGTTATGGTGGTCAGCGCATAAGGGTATGACAGAAGCGCAGAATAGTATTATCACGCAAGACTATTACAGCGATGGGTCTAACAAAACTCCGCGTTATTATCAATTACTGGCGATTAACAAAACCATTGAGGCGATCGCTAAGGGACAAAATCGACTGTTATTAGTTATGGCAACAGGGACAGGTAAGACTTTTACAGCTTTTCAGATTATTTGGCGGCTTTGGAAATCGAAGACTAAAAAACGGATTTTGTTTTTAGCTGATCGCAATATTCTGGTTGACCAGACGATGGTTAATGACTTCAAACCATTTGGCTCGGCAATGACCAAAATTCAAAAACGACAGGTGGATAAGTCCTATGAGATTTATTTATCTTTGTATCAGGCGGTGACGGGTAATGAGGATATCCAGAATATTTATAAGCAATTTAGTCGTGATTTTTTTGACTTGATTGTGATTGATGAGTGTCATCGGGGTAGTGCGGCTGAGGATTCGGCATGGCGGCAAATTCTAGAATATTTTTCGTCAGCGACACAAATCGGACTAACGGCAACGCCTAAAGAAACCAAAGAAGTTTCTAACATTGATTATTTTGGTGAACCACTCTATACCTATTCCCTACGGCAAGGAATTAATGATGGCTTTCTTGCACCCTATAAAGTGGTGCGAATTGACATTGATAAAGACTTGACGGGCTGGCGACCTGATCGGGGCATGGTTGATAAATCTGGCTATGAGATTGAGGATCGGGTTTATAACCAGAAGGATTTTGATAAAAATTTGGTGTTGGAGCAACGCACTAAGTTAGTGGCAAAGAAGGTGAGTGATTTTTTAAAAGCGACTAACCGCTTTGATAAGACGATTGTGTTTTGTGAAAATATTGACCATGCGGAACGGATGCGTCAGGCATTGGTGAATGAGAATCCAGACTTGGCGGCGGATTCGCGCTATGTGATGCGAATTACGGGAGATAACGATGAGGGTAAGGCAGAACTTGATAACTTTATTTTCCCTGAGTCAAAATATCCTGTGATTGCGACAACTTCAAAGTTGATGACGACAGGGGTTGATGCTCAGACTTGTAAACTGATTGTGTTAGATCAAACGATTAATTCACCTACAGAATTCAAGCAAATTATTGGACGTGGAACTCGGATTAATGAGGATTATGGCAAGTTCTATTTCACAATCATTGATTTTAAAAAGGCAACTGAACAATTTGCTGATCCTGATTTTGATGGAGATCCAGTGCAAATTTATGAGCCAAAACCAGACGATCCATTAGTACCACCAGACGATGGAGACAATCAAGAAGACGATAATTTTGAGACCTCTCCTCCAGATGAGTCAGACGATGGAGGCAATCAAGAAGACGATGACTCTAAAACACCTCCTCCAGAACCTACTCGCCGCTATGTGGTGGCAAATGTCGAGGTTAAGGTGGCGGCGGAACGGGTGCAGTATTTTGATGCGAACGGTAAGTTAATTACGGAGTCGTTAAAAGACTATACCCGCAAGGCGATTGCAAAGGATTTTGCATCCCTAGATGACTTCTTGAAATGTTGGAGCAGTGCCGATAAAAAACAGGCGATCGTTGATGAGTTGGCACAGGAGGGTATATTCTTTGAGGCTCTAGCTGATGAAATTGGGCGCGATTGTGATCCTTTTGATTTGCTCTGTCATATTGTTTGGGATATGCCCCCTTTAACTCGCAGGGAGAGAACAGAACGGGTCAAAAAACGTAACTATTTTACGGAGTATGGTGAGCAAGCTAAGCGGGTGCTAGATGCGCTCTTGGATAAATATGCAGATGAAGGAGTTGCCCAGATTGAGGAGAATCAAGTTTTGACGGTTGTACCTTTTAACCAAATCGGGACACCGATGGAAATTGTCCGCGCTTTTGGTGGATTAGATAGTTATCAAAGGGCTGTGCGTGAGTTGAAGCGATCGCTTTACAGCGCTTAATTAAGAACATTTAGAAGTAGAAATTTAGGACTGTATGGCGATCGCAACATTAATCAAAACTATTCAGGACATTATGCGGAAGGATGTGGGTGTCGATGGTGACGCTCAGCGCATTAGCCAGATTGTATGGTTGCTGTTTCTGAAGATTTTTGATGACAAGGAACAGGAATGGGAAGTTACGATTTCTGGCTATAAATCCCCATTGACACTGAGTTTGCGGTGGTCAAGCTGGGCAAAAAATCCAGAGGGAATAACGGGGGAAGAGTTACTGAATTTTGTGAATAATGACCTTTTCCCTGAGTTGAAAAAGTTGGCAAATGCAGCGGGTGCATCGCCGCACGGAAGAGTTGTGGGTGCAGTGTTTGAAGATGCCTATAACTATATGAAGTCGGGAACTTTGTTGCGACAGGTGATTAACTGCATTCAGAGTGATGTGGACTTTAACTCGTCGGGCGATCGCCATTTGTTTAATGACATTTATGAAAAGATTTTAGCTGATTTGCAGTCGGCGGGAAATGCGGGAGAATATTACACACCTCGCGCCGTAACTCAGTTTATGGTGGATATTCTCGATCCGCAGTTAGGCGAAAAGATGCTTGATCCTGCCTGTGGTACAGGTGGATTTTTGGTAAATGCGATCGAGCATCTAAAACCACATTTAAAAAAGAAAGAAGATTGGCAAACCTTGCAAAACAATATGAATGGGGTAGAGAAAAAGCCTTTGCCGCATATGTTAGCGATGACTAATGTGATGTTGCATGGGATTGATGTGCCGACCAATATTCGCCATGACAATACTTTGAAGCGTCCATTACGGGATTACACACCTAAAGATCGAGTGGATATTGTAATTACAAATCCACCGTTTGGGGGCATGGAGGAAGATGGTATTGAGAGCAATTTCCCCAAAAAGTACCAAACTCGCGAGACAGCGGATCTTTTTATGGCGTTGATTATGCATTTGCTCAAGCCTGAGACGGGACGGGCTGCTGTGGTGTTACCTGATGGTTTCTTGTTTGGTGAAGGGACAAAAACAAATCTCAAACGGGAATTGTTAAAGGAGTTTAATTTACATACGATTGTGCGGTTACCGAAGGGTGTGTTTAGTCCCTATACGAGCATTAATACTAATATTTTGTTCTTTGAAAAAGGCAACTCGACTACAGATGTGTGGTTTTTTGAGCATCCCTATCCCGAAGGGTACAAGTCTTATTCACGCGGTAAGCCTCTGACGATCACAGAGTTCGATCGCGAAAAGAGTTGGTGGGGTGGTAAGTCACGCAAGGGACGCAAGGTGAACGAATATGCGTGGAAGGTTTCGGCTGACGAGATTGCGGCGCGTAATTATAATCTCGATTGCAAAAATCCTCATGAGGTGATGGTTAATCATGGTGAGCCTGATGAGTTAATGGCGGAATATTTGGAAATTGCTCAACAAATGAAAGCGGCACAGGATGCCCTGAAGCAAGAATTGGTCAAGGCTCTACAGCATGGGGGCAGTTAATGGAGTCGAATCGAGTTGAGTATAAGCGCGAACTGACCGATGGTTTTGAGAGAGAGGCGATCGCCTTTTTAAATTATCGAGATGGCGGTGTTATTTACATCGGCATTGATAAGGATGGCTCGGTGGTGGGTGTTGCTGATTGTGATGCGGTGCAACTGGCGATTAAAGATCGGTTGAAAAATAATATTTTGCCGTCCTGTTTGGGACTGTTTGATGTGATTCATGAAGTCCGTGAGGATCGGGACATTATCAAGGTGGCTCTGGCTAGTGGTTCAGAGAAGCCCTATTACTTACGCAAGTATGGAATGTCTGAGAAGGGTTGCTTTGTCAGGATTGGTAGTGCATCGGAGCCGATGTCGGGACGGATGATTGAGGAGCTTTTTGCGAGACGCACTCGTAACTCACTCGGTCGGATGCGATCGCCACAGCAAAGTCTTAATTTTGAGCAGTTACGGATTTATTACGAGGAGGCGGGGTTTACGCTAGGCGATCGCTTTGCGGCAAATCTGGAACTATTAACTGAGGATGGAGCTTATAACTATGCTGCCTATTTGCTAAGCGATCGCAATGGTAATTCGGTACAGGTAGCGAAATATCGTGGTTTGGATCGCTATGATTTGATTGATAGTAATGAGTACGGGTATTGCTCACTGATTAAGACTTGTAAGCAGGTTTTAGATCGCCTAGAGGTAGAAAACCGCACAGCAACAAGGATTACATCTAAAGAAAGAATCGAGCGGCGGCTATGGGATACGGTGGCGCTACGGGAGGCGGTAATCAATGCGATTATTCACAACGATTTCATTAGTGAGGCTGTGCCTAAGTTTGAGATTTTTGACGATCGCTTAGAAATTACGTCTGCGGGTTCGATTCCTGAAGGAGTGGCGCGTGAGGAGTTTTTTGCTGGCTATTCGATTCCGCGCAATAAGATTTTGATGCGGGTGTTTAAGGATTTGCACATTGTCGAATATCTGGGTTCAGGGATGCCGCGCATTTTGCGGGCTTATCCAAGGGAATCGTTTATTTTTACAGCTAATTTCATTCGCACGGTATTTCCGATTTCGCAGGAGGCGCTGGCGCTAGAGCAAAAAATAACGGTAGAAACGCAGGATAAAACGCTGGTAGAAATACAGGGTAAAACTCCTGACAAGATTCTCCAAGTCCTGAAAACTAGTCCCCAGCTAACTTTGGCAGAGGTGGCAGAGGCGATCGCTAAGTCTCTCAGTGCGGTGGAACGTGCTAGCAGTAAGTTAGTTAAGGCTGGCAAGTTAAAGAGGATTGGCTCACCGAAAGGGGGATATTGGCAAGTTTTGGAGGATGGAAATGAGTAAAAATACTGACGCTGTAACGCTTTTAGAGAAAAATTTTGATGTTGCTTTTGCTGCACCTGATGGGATTAAGAAACTGCGCGAGTTGATTTTGTCTTTAGCGATGCAGGGGAAGTTAGTGCCACAAGACAATAATGATCAACCTGCAATTGAGTTGTTAAAACAGATTGTGTGTAAGGGGAATTACTTGTCAGAAATAAAATCGAACGAGTACCAAAGTTTACTTCCTACATCTTGGAGATGGGTGAGGGTTGCAGACATTTTTGAACTAAAAAGTGGCTACTCTTTTCCAAAGGATGAGGAACTTCAATCTGGTACATATATGTATCTTAAAGTTGGTGAAATGAATACTAAAGGTAATGAAATAGTTATTACTTCTACTTCTATTTTTCTCAACGAATCTACGAGAGTTATTAATGCACTGATCCCTAAAAACAGCATCATTTTTCCTAAACGAGGGGGGGCTATAGCTACTAATAAGAAACGCTTAGTAATAGAGCCGATTTGTGTTGATACTAATATCATGGCAATCATTTGCCCTAAAAATATTGATTTAAATTTTGTCTATCATTGGATTTTGTCAATTGATTTAGCAAAACTGAACTCAGGAACAAGCGTTCCACAAATTAATAATAAAGATATTTATCCATTACTTTTTCCCCTTCCGCCACTTGCAGAACAACGCCGAATTGTTGCCAAGATTGATGAACTGATGGCGCGATGTGATGAACTGGAAAAGCTAAAAGCAGAACGCAATCAAAAACAAATCACTGTCCATAAATCTGCCCTAAATCGCTTACTGACTGCCAAAGATTACAACGATTTCAAAACCTCATGGCATTTCATCACCCAACATTTCGGTGAGCTTTATTCGGTTAAAGAAAATGTAAAGGAACTACGCAAAGCTATACTCCAAATTGCTGTAATGGGTAAGCTAGTCCCCCAAGACAATAACGATCAGCCTGCTAGTGAATTGTTAAAGGAAATTGAAAAAGACAAACAAAAGCTAATCAAAGAAGGGAAAATCAAAGCTTCTAAGCCTTTGCCAGAGATTAAGCCCGATGAAATTCCCTATGATTTGCCGAAGAGTTGGGAATGGACAAGGTTAGGGAATTTATTTAGAGTGACATCAGGAACTAACCTCACTAAAGACAATATGCAGGAAGGTGTTTATCCTGTTTATGGAGGTAACGGAATAGCTGGATATCATTGCGAATTTAACACGAAAAAACCAACAATAGTTATAGGTCGAGTTGGTTACTATTGTGGAAGCATTCACTTAACCCCTAAACACGCATGGATTACCGATAATGCCTTTTTCACTATTTATGATGAGGAACGTCTATATCAACCATTTGTTATTTGGCTTCTAAAAAAAACAAATCTTCAAACCGATACCTCTGCTACTGCCCAACCAGTAATATCTGGGAGCAAAATATATCCAATCCTCATTCCCCTACCTCCCCTCGCCGAACAACATCGCATTGTTGCCAAAATCGAGCAACTCATGACCCTTTGCAACGAGCTAGAAAAGCAAATTGATGCAGCAGAGAGCAAACAAACCAACCTGCTTAACTCCATGATGACAAAGGTTTAAAGCGAAAAAGAAAGGAGGAAATACTATGACCATCTCACGCGATCGCCTTGAAGAACTTCAAAATATCCCCGATGCAGAAATTGATACCTCAGATATCCCAGAGCTAGATGATCACTTTTGGGCAAACGCCAAAATGATCACGCCAATCACCAAACAAGCCGTATCTATTCGTTTAGACAGTGACATCCTTGACTGGTTCAAAAGCCAAGGCAAAGGCTATCAATCAACCATTAACAACGTCCTACGCACCTACGTTAATCATCAACAAACAACAAGTAAATCAGAATAATTTAGGGGGGAATCTAAAGGAGATGTCCCCTTTTGGCAAGCGTCATTTTGCTGTAGCGATCGCCCAGTTTGCGAGCCACAAGAACGATTAACGGTTGAAATATTTCAATATTTTTGCCTGAGCCGCCTCATCATTAAAGTCATCATCATCTACAGGATAAATCTTTGGGACAATGCTTTTTGGCTTAATTTCGGCATTGCTGCTAGATAAATTGGTTACTGGTTGCTGCTCATCCACATTAGAGCCAGATATTGATTTTTGTTTTAATTCCCTTGCCGCTTTACCCGCAGTGCGCTTAGTTTTTGCCTTGTCTTGCTTTTGTTCTTTATAGATTTTCTGTAAATAAACTCTGACTGTAGAAACCGAAATATCGAGATGCAAATCCTCTTTTAACTTCTCGCAGACGGCTTTATAGGTGTACCCCGAATTAATTAAAGCTGTAATCCCTGGTTCAAGAGTGCGGACTATATCTAACTTGGTAACGGGCTTAGTTTTTTCCTTCGCAGACTCAACCCACCGATCGGATACGGTGGTTAGCTCATCTATATTTATTTCTGGCAATGGCAAGCATGGAATATTTGCGGTCATTATTTAAACTAATTTTTTGCTAATCAAAGTAAATTTCCTTGCTGTCACTATCGTAGCCACAAAAAAAATAGTTTGCGTCTTGAGAATTTCATTTTTTGATTCGTTCTGTACCAATTTTTATTGAGAGCCTTACCAGTCCTATTTTTTGCGCTCACATTTAAAATTTTCTGTATACGCTTTTGTGATTCAGCAAATATGTTTGTTGATTTTTAGGCGATCGCTCTTATGTTTTTCGCTATTTTCTGGTGAACGAGTTTGCGTCATTTGAGGGGTGTGTGGATTTTGGAGCAAGCTATGTTGCTTGTCGGACAATAAATCGCGCTATCGCTTGATTTTTGTTCGACAGCAACACGACCGCTTGCCAAAGGGGAATTTCCCCTTTGGATTCCCCCTTTAACAAAAAATTTACTTGTCATAAAAAATAATTCACACAACTTTTTTTGCGTGAATTATTTTTGTAAAAATTAATTTTTTTAACTGAGATTTATTTTAAAAAATCTAGCGATCGCCCACTCAGATTTTTATGTTTTACTTTGTTACGTTTAAATTTTGTCAAATTGCTGAACGGGTTAGTCTAGTGATTTAGGAAAACGCGGCTCGCCAAAGGGAATAATTGTAAAGTCATCGGCTGGCGATAATCTGACAATGCACCCTTGCGGATCGATAGATGTGATTGGATGCTCCTTGATATAAAAGTATGTCCCGAATCCCAAGCCAAGCAGTATAAAAATACTGGACAGGATGACACGCATCCATTGAATTATTTCCATAAATTTACTGTGCCGAAAATTCAAGCGTATCAGCTTCGCATCTGACAATCCCATGCTGATGATCGGCAAGCCATTGAAAATATGAGCGAATTTCACTAACAGGACTATCTCGAAATAATCGGACACCAGACTTAACCTGACTGGCGGTAATAAAGCAATTTTTTTCTTTTGCGTACTCCAAAATTTTAATTAGGGGCGTTGACAAAGTTGATGCTGAATTGACAGCAATTGACGAATTGACAAGGGTTGACGCGATTGACGGGTTATCTAAATCGCTGTTTTGAGCAGGATTTTGTAAATTATTGCCCTTTGTCAATTTGTCAAAATCAGAATCATCGGCTAACAAAGCTTGTAAGCGATCGCCATTAAAAAATAAATCGCCACGTCCGAGTAACTGCGAACCATCAAAACTTTTATTCCCTAAAATTGCCTCACTATCGGCAGCATCAGCAACCGTGAGCAGTACCCTAGCGGGACAATTTGACCTTAAACGCGGTGATACTACCTTTTTAGGTCGTTGAGTAAACACAACTAAGTGAATCCCCGCAGCTCGTGCTTTTTGTCCGAGTCTGATGATTAGGTTTTCGAGTTTCTCGACTTGTACTTTGTGCAGGAATCCCATAGATCGCCAAACTCATCGAATAAAAACAGGATGCGGGGCAATTTCTCAGATGAACGCTGGTTAAAGCTATCAATGTTTTCTACACCTAAGCGCTCAAACATTTGATAACGCTTCTCCATCTCATCAACCATCTGGTCAAGCCATTGGATAGCCTCATCTGGTTGCGACATGATTGGCGCGATTAAATTGGCACAGTCTTTAAATTTCTGGAAAGATACCCTCTTGGCATCACAAATTAGTAAGCCTAATTCGTTAGCAGGACGCTCTAGCAACAAACTGAGTAAAAAGCATTGTAAGAATACTGACTTACCAGATCCTGTGGTTCCTGCGCCCAAAACATGACAGCTTTCAGGTTGCGATAAGTCAATCGATACCAGTTTGTTATTAATGTCCACCCCGATCGCTGCTTCAAACTTTGACGACTTTTGCCAATAGTCTGCGAACTTTGCCGACTGCCGATCAAGTCTAGGGGTATCAATGGCGATCGCACCTTTACTGATAGACATCACAGGCGGTAGCTCTAAACCTAGCTCTAGTTGCAGTTCCTGTCCTGTGGCTAAAACTTGAGATACTTTGCAATTAGTTGGTTTGATTAATGTACGAATAAATGAAGGCGATCGCAGTTCTTGGACAAAATCACACTCAAGTTTTAAACCGTAGAGGGCTTTGAGTATGGGATAGGTGGGAATAGGTTTAAGTATTTCTGTGTTGACCTGTAGCTCCCTTGCGGGTGGTTTCATGCTGTGATTTAACCAAGCCTGATATGAAGCTGTGCTTTGTTGATGGGCGATCGCTTCATAGGGTTTATGAGACTCCTCCAATTTATCAAGACGTAATGAAACAGAAACTAAACCAGATGCGATCGCCATAGTGGTTAGTTTCTGTACCCAATGAGATGGGATTAAAGTACTGACATATAAACTCATCGCACTAACAAAAATACAGGTAGAAGCTTTCCTAACAACTCTCTGAGATTCAGTAACTTGTACCGCTTGGCTAGTGTGGAATTTATCGCTTGTGAACATGATTTTGCATAAATAAAAAATAAAAACCCTCATATAGTGAGGGTTTGAGATAGTTTGCAACCAGGAACTAATTAGCTGTTTTCAGTGCAGATTTGGCAATGGTTCCGCGTAATGAGTAAGAAAAAGCATTGCAATATATGCCGTATGAAGTTAGTAGTAAAAGATAAACTTTGGTTAAAAATACCAGT
>JAYVVP010000156.1:0-4929 GCA_043786935.1 Pseudanabaena sp.
TACAAAACCACGTTTGAACTGACAGATGATTTGTTTGACAACAGTACAAAACTTATCTATGGCTAAAGGAAGATTCTTTTTATCTTAAATTTTTTAAAACAAACATCATCTTCTAATTTTTATGACTTGCTAGAACTGGAGGTCGCTGATTGATATATGTTAATGATTTTGGCAATCGCCCTTTGTCACTAGTAATATAGACGCTATATTTTGTTGTACTGGTATAAATTGCAGATTTAACTTTAGGTTTAAAAAATTGTGATAAAAAATTTATTTTATAAGTTGTGGTGCTTAGTCCAAGCGTTGTTTGGGCAGATTATTAAAGCTAGCTTTTATGGTGGTAAGTCAGTATGTTTTGGTGCGATCGCCTTTTTAATTAGCTTTCATTTATTTACAGCACCATCATGGGCTTTGCAGGTATCAGATATTCCCGACTTTGCCGAAATTAAAAATTTAACTGAGCAGACTTGGGTAATTGATGACTCAGAAGTATTAAGTACTTCAACCAAAAGCACAACCGCCATTAAAGCCGAAAAAATTGCCAAATCAACGGGTATTGAAGTTCATGTTGTCGCGATCAGACGCATTGATTTAGGACAGCCTGCATCCGAATTTACAGCCGAATTATTTGATAAATGGTTTCCAACTGACGCGGAGAAAGCTAATCAAGTATTGTTATTTCTGGCGACCGAAGATCATCGCACGGCGATTCAGACTGGCTCAAAGGTAAAAGCAATTTTGCCAGATAGTATCGCAACTAGCATTGCGGAGGAGACGATGCTCTATCCCTCACGTAAATCCAGCTATAACCAAGCCGTAAATGAGGGAATGGCTCGTTTAGAAGCAGTTTTGAATGGAAATCCTGATCCCGGTGCGCCTCTATTTGCTGTGGAAGAAACTGAGACGAGTAATTATGCCACTAGAGAAGAAACTGAAGCGAGTTCATCTAATGTAGTGGTGATTATTTTGCTGGTTTTGGCAACGCTATTACCGATGGCTACCTATTATTGGCTGCAAAGTCAATCTTAAAGCGATCGCTTTAAGAATTAAAAACCAAAAAGGAACGCTTAGCGTTCCTTTTTGATTATTGAGCAAATTGGTTATTGATCAAAGTTGAGATCTTGCGCTAGGTTTGGCGGGGTGACAGCGCGAGTGACTCTAACTTTATGACTTTCGCGTTGAGTTTGTGCTTCGATCGCGATCGCTTCAAAAGCCACATCAATGCTGCTAAGCGGAATCGAGATATTTGTATGAGTTTCGATAAATTTGGTATTGGGAACTACGCTAAAGTCCAACAACCAGCGCGGACCATCAACAATCATCCGAGTTTGTAAATCCTTAATCCAAAACTTTACAAAAAATTTGGGTGCGATCGCAGGTAAGCGCACTGTCACCATCATCGGTGTACCTGAGATTATCTCACCCGTAGGAATGATGATCTCAGGGATCGGAATTGGCTCTTGCTCAGATAGAGGTTGAGGTGAAGATTCTTGAATATTCCGAATAGTTTGGGCTGTCTCTGAAAGGGCGGAAGCTGACGAATTATTGCTTACAGCGCGAATCGGAAAAGTATTCGGGTCGATGGTTTCTTCCCACACATATTCATTCAAAATTAGGTCGGGTTCAGGAGCCAGTAAGCGATCCAGTTCGACATCAAGATCGAGATCAAGTTCAGCAAGACTATTTGCTTCAGCGATCGTGCGTGGTGGCTGGGATGGGTTATCTAGATCAACTACCGCACCCGATAATGAATCACTTAATGAGTCATTAAGTGACAATGTATCAAGTAATAGCTCCTCAGTACGCTGATTAGCTTTTTGAGCGGCGATCGCATCGGCTGATAAAGTTTGCAGTTTACTAAGAAAACGATTACTACGATTGCCAGAGCCAATCCGAGTTTCAAATTTTGGCAGATCTAGTAGCTCTTCGTAATTTTGAGGAAGTTCTTCTTCAAAACTGTAAAGCAACTCTGGCTCTTCTTCTCTATAAGTTGATAAGTTCGGATCATCCTGACCAGAAAAATCTGTATTCGCGAATTCTAATTCTATATTCTCAAGTTCATTATTCTCAAGTTTATTAGGCTCTACCTGTGGAAAACTCTGAACATTCTCCTCTGATGTTTGCGAATTTGGAAGATTTAAAATATGGTTAGCAGCCTTATTTTGCAGTGGTGGCAAAGGTGGTAATGATAAAGAATTAGGAGGAAGTTTGCTCTCTTCTGACTTTCCCTGCGATGCTTTGGGCTTATTGAAAGGTAAAGGAGGTAGACTAAGCGAATTGACTGGCTTTAATTTTGGTGATGGATTTTTAGAAAGATTTTCAGTTTGGCTTAAGCCCTGTGGAAAACTTTGGGGAGGCTGTGGAAAACTAGAAGAATTAATTGATTCTTCAATAGTTTGAGAATTATCTGGAGAAACTTCTGAAGAACTATATTTCTGAGCTTCTTTAATCATCTCAGGCAAAACGCGCGATGCAGGATAGGAAACCGCGATCGCTTGTTGCCTCACAAATAAATCACTATCTTGCTGAGAGTCATTCTGGGGATGGATTTGCACTTCGCCAATCAAAACTTGAATCTCTGATGGCGGTGGCACGATCACTTGATAAGTAAATGGAATTGCGCCAGTCGCAGCTACGCGATCGCTTAAATTAGTGATTGTGTAGCGCTTGTTTACGATTACATCAAGGGTTTGCGGATCTTTGAGAATAACTTCGATTTCGCCATTGGTATAAGCATCACCTGTGAGGGTAAAGCTATTGTCTTCATTGACAATATATTGTGGCTGTTTTAAGCGCAGTAATATACTTGGTAATGGCGCACTAACCTCTGAGTCGATTAAGTCGATTTTTGCGCTATCAGAATTTACCTGTGCTAATAAATTAGGGCGATCGCTTGAAACTTCTCTTCCTGTTACTTGTTCAGACTCTTCACCCTGATCATTAATCTCATCATCATTAAGTTCATCATTAATTTCGTCATTAAAGAGGGCAAACTCATCAAACATCGACTGTACGAGTTCTGTTGATCTCTGTTGGGCAATTTCTAGGATTGGCGAATTATAACTAAGTGGAGTTGGCTCAGTCTGAGCTATGCCGAGGGCATTAGTAGGAAAATCTGTAGTGATTTCTATAGAAGTTTCTAAATCTTCTTCAGGATCACTATATTGCCATTCTGAACTAGCGTCTGAAGAGATTTGAATGACATCAAATTTGACTGTTTTTTTCCACGCAGGAGCCGCAGTTGCATCGTTATCGTTATCTTTATCTACGGTGTCAGTAGCACAACAATCAATTTGCCATAGCCCTGGGACAAAGTTCGTGTAGGGCATTACAATCAGCAGACCATCATGACTGATCCGTTTGACAATCTTTTGTTGAAGAGGTTGATGCCGTACATCGGCAATGGGACGATAGGCGATCGCAATCTCAGCTGGTACATTTGCTAAATCAGAGCGTGCCGCGAGTCTGTACTGCCCCTCCAAAATCTCAACAGTCGGAGATTCTAAGGGCAACCAGGACTTGTCACCTTTGCGTTGTAACAAAAATTCCCAGTTTTCCATATTCTGCGATCGCGTGTTAAGTGTGCTTAGTTACCGCAAATACTAACCCATATAGCCTTGTATAGCAATAAGGAGAGGGACGCTTCATCCCCTCCCCTATTGGTCTAAATGGAAAGACCAAGCTTAAGCCCTAGCACTACATGAGCGACCAAAAGCATGACGATCGCACTACCCAAATAAGCATGGGCGTTACGCAAAAAAGGCTGATTTCCACCAAAGCCAGTCAGCGAGATCGTGCCGTTGATCGCGAGCAGTGTCAGTACAACTGAACCTGTGATGAAATGAGGACTCTCAAGCAATGGTTCGCCTTGCATGACTAGAGATAGCAGCCCACCTGTATAGCCTATGGCTAAAAACGTAGTCATCAAAGGTGCAACTTTGCGATGATCAGCTTTGTTCTTAACGGCAACTTCAGTATCTGTCGCTGTACGACCGCGCCATCCTGAAATTGCTACAAATGATCCCATCGCAAAAATGACAATCGCCATAAAAAATGGATGTCCCCAGTGAGTGACTGGTTCAGGAATGTTGAGAGATTTGAATTGAGCAGAAATTGGCTGGAGTGACTCAGCAAGTTTTGTCGCGAATTCAGTCATAGGGTTAGAAAAACTTGAATTAGAAGTTACAGAGACATAATTAAAAAAATAATTACGAAAAATCTTTACAATTTTTAATGATTGTAGCGGTTCTTTACTGTGTATAGCATGCACAGTAGCTATAAAATTCCAAAAGAAAAGGGAGCGAAGCAAGATCCTGCTTCTTTTTAGGCATTTATTTGTGCTAGTATACTTAGAAACAATTTAAAGACAATAATTAGTGATGGCTACATTTCTCAAAGTGTCGATGTAGTACTATGTCTATGTAAATTTGAGTATCGCCATAGCGATTAAACAGTAGAAGTGATTCAGGTCGAACAGTCGATCATCAAACAGTTAGAAAATGTAAATTCCTTCAATGAGCGATCGCTAGACATCCTGGCTAGAGCGATCAATCTTTTTCAGGGATCTTTTTCGCTGATTATTGTCAACTGCAATTATCGCCATCTCAGACAAAAAATATTGATCGCACTTGCCTCAAAAACAGGACTGCACTGCCGTGAAATCTGGTGGCGCGAATCTGATGAGACTCTGTATGGAAAGTTGCAAAATTTCTGGCGAGACGAAGAAACTGAGCATATCTCAGCCTTGATGTGTTTGAAATTAGAGCAAATTAGGACGGCAAATTTAGAAGGCTTAGACAATTTATTTTTAGATATCAATCTATTTCGCGATCGCCTCAAGCATAAACTCAAGTGTCCATTGGTCTTATGGTTGAATGACTACGAACTTAAACAATTTTGGAAAACTGCTCCTGAACTAGCAAATTTAGC
>JAYVVP010000157.1:0-32176 GCA_043786935.1 Pseudanabaena sp.
TCAAATTATTCGCGATCGCGCAATTTTGCGAGGTTTTGATGCGGATGTCCGAACCAATGTCCAACAAGGCATGGTAAAGCATGGCATAAATTTTCAAACCTGTATTGACAGTAGTACATTCACGATTACTAAAAACGATGACAGCTTGACGATCACTTTTAATGATGCAAATGGTAATTCTCAGAGTCTTAACGTTGATGCAGTCTTAGCCGCAACAGGTCGCAAACCAAATCTTGCACCTCTATGTTTAGAACAAGCAAAAGTTGAAGTTGTCAACGACGCGATCGCGGTTAAAGAAGATAGTTCCACTAATCAACCCCATATCTATGCGATCGGTGATTGTACTGATCGCGTCAATCTCACACCTGTAGCGATCGCTGAGGGACGAGCCTTTGCCGATACAATCTATGGATTAACACCGCGATTTATTCGCCATAATAATATCCCCTCAGCCGTATTCTCTCAACCCGAAGCCGCTACAGTTGGTTTATCTGAAGAAAAAGCACGAGAACTATATGGAGATCGTGTCAAAATCTATACGACCAAATTTTGCCCAATGTTTTACAGTTTTGCGGGAAAAAATGAACGCACAATGATGAAGTTGATCGTAATGGATGAAGAAGAGCGGGTATTGGGCTTGCACATGGTTGGTAAAGACGCAGCCGAAATTATGCAAGGCATGGCTCTAGTTGTGACGATGGGCGGTTGCAAAAAAGATCTGGACAACACAATGGCAATGCACCCTACAGCCGCCGAAGAATTTGTGACTATGCGCTAATAAAATATTATCGCGATATTATTGTGATCGCTGTCTTCTGTATAACTATCCACGTGACAAGGAAAAAGAGGTGCAGATCTTTTTCGGGTTTTACGCTGATTAATGCTCAAGTATTTTGTAAAGATTTATACTATGTTTAGGAGAGATATTAATCTTTAATTATTTTTTAATTATTTATTAATCTCTTGTAGATGAACGATGTCTGGTATTTATTTTTTAATATTTTAGAACGGGGATCGCCTATCTAGTAATGATCTTCATTTTAAGATTACAATCGATAAAAGGTTTGATTTTGATTACAAAATTTGTCTTTTACAGTTATGTCTTTTGGTAGTTATGTATGTGACCAATTCCTGAAATAGTTATGGTTTCGTAACCATTTCTTATAAATTAATTCTTTTAGTTTTGCTGAATTTTCACTTTATAACAACTTTGAAATTGAAAAAGTTTAACTAAAAATCAAATAAAACATTTTTCTAATTTTTTATAAATACCTATTTTTAATTTACTTATATTAAGGAACTACTTAAAATGATCGAATCTATACGGTGCTCTAATTGTGGCGCGATCGCTGAACGTCATCACCTCTCATATTTAGCTCAAGTCAAGACTCAATGCGATCAATGTGATTATTTATTAATTGTTTGCACTCGCAGTGGTCATGTACTAGAGTCTTATGCCCCAGGCTTACCCTCACAACCATCACCGATGAGACCAATTTCATCTCGTCTTAATTCTCTTTCGCAAAGCAATAATGCTCGAATAGAGACAGCTAGTAAAGTTAAAATATAAGAGTCATAGAGGCGCTTAGCGCCTTTTGTTTGAGTTTTTGAACGAGCCTATTACCTAAAATCAAAAAAGGAGAGTGGGGCATCTTGAGTTCTGTATCTCCTTTTTTAGTTTTATAAATAAACTTATAAGTAGAGGATCACAAAAAAAGTTAAAATTCAAAAGCTTTAAGTTAGCAATAATCAAAGACTGACAACTGTTTATTAAGAAACTGAAACATGGCTCCAATCGCCAAACTACTAATTGCCAATCGAGGTGAAATTGCCCTCCGAATCATTCGGACTTGCGAAGAACTAGGAATCCCTACCGTTGCTGTTTATTCCGACGTCGATCGCAACTCATTGCATGTTCAATTAGCCCATGAGGCTGTCTGCATAGGCGATTCGCCCAGCAGCAAAAGTTATTTAAATATTCCCAATATTATTTCCGCAGCACTTACCCACAACGCCACCGCTATTCACCCTGGTTACGGTTTTTTGTCGGAAAATGCTCGATTTGCGGAAATTTGTGCGGATCATAACCTGTTGTTTGTGGGGCCCAGTCCTAACTCGATTCGTTCAATGGGCGACAAGTCAACTGCCAAAAAGACGATGCAAAAGGCAGGTGTGACCACTATTCCTGGTAGTGAAGGGTTAATTGAGTCGGAAGAACAGGCAATTAAAATTGCTAATGACATTGGCTATCCTGTCATGGTCAAGGCGACCGCAGGTGGTGGTGGAAGGGGAATGCGTCTAGTCAATCATGCTGATGATTTGATCCGCTTGCTTAAAGCAGCCCAAGGTGAAGCTGAGGCAGCCTTTGGTAATGGTGGGGTGTATATCGAGAAAGTAATTGAATATCCTCGTCATATCGAAATTCAGATTTTGGCTGATATGCATGGTCATGTTGTGCATTTGGGTGAGCGTGACTGTTCGATCCAACGTCGTCATCAAAAGTTACTTGAAGAAGCGCCCAGTAGTGCCGTAAATCCTAAATTGCGAGAAAAAATGGGTGATGCGGCGGTGCGTGCTGCGAAGGCGATTAATTATGTCGGTGTAGGTACGGTCGAATTTTTGCTGGATAAATACGGCAAGTTTTATTTCATGGAAATGAATACGCGCATTCAAGTTGAGCATCCTGTTACAGAAATGATCACAGGTATTGACCTTATTGCTGAACAGTTACGGGTCGCTCAAGGTGAAAAGTTAAAATTCCAACAAAAGGACATTGAGATTCGCGGTCATGCGATCGAATGTCGGATCAATGCTGAAGATCCTGATCACAATTTCCGTCCTAATCCAGGCAAAATCAGTGGCTATTTGCCGCCTGGTGGTCCTGGTGTACGCATGGATTCCCATGTATATACGGATTATGTGATTCCGCCCTATTACGATTCGCTAATTGCAAAATTAATTGTCTGGGGAAGCGATCGCCCTGCCGCCATTCTTAGAATGAAACGAGCGCTACGGGAATGTGCGATTACAGGCGTACCAACCACAATTCCCTTTCATCAAAAAGTGTTAGATGATGAGGACTTTAGACGAGGCAATGTTTACACTAACTATGTGCCATTGTTGCAAGCCAGACTAGAAGATCAACAATAGAACAGTACTGCTTTTGCCAAATTTTATCGCAATTCATAAAAAAAGAAAGTACGCAATGCGTACTTTCTTTTTTTATAGTAACTCCCCAGGCGGGATTCGAACCTGCGACCGATCGGTTAACAGCCGATTGCTCTACCACTGAGCTACTGAGGAATGTAGCTGCTTTTTTACTTCAGCGCTAATTAGCATAGCGTATAAATGTGGCGATCGCACAACCTTTTTTAAGTATTTTCTCAAGAAATTTAAAAAATATTTTTTAAATTTCTTGGAAACCTCTCTGAGTAACGCTTTTAGCTTTAGATATAGAACACAAAGCAACTGCTCTAAAGGCTAGGCTAAGAAACCAAAATAGTATATTTCTTGCACAGCAAGCCTAGTTTTATTTTCCGTAAGGGGTTCTACAGACAAATTCTCGAATGCTGAGACCGATCGCTTCATTGCATCTTCAAAGTCAACAATTGATCCATATGAGGAGCGCTTCGTGCTTCTCTCTAATTTTTAGAGTTTGAACTAAGAGAAATTGCTAAAGATCCTGAGACAACTGCGATCGCGCCAATCCAACTTAATAGGCTCAATGGTGAAGGCGATAATAATTGGGGAATGAAATTTGGCAAAAATGTCGCCGCAGCTAACGTAACCAAAGGCGTGAGTGTGAGTACGACGCTAACTCGTGAAGCTTCCCAATGTTCGAGGGCGGCTGCAAATGCTCCATAAGCAATCAAAGTATTGAAAGCGCAAAATATGAGGATTACCATATGGGAGGCTGACAGGGTAAGCAATTTGTCAGGATGAGCCAGTGGTGTAAATAGAGTTGCCGCACTAAGATAAATACATAGCATCACTGAGGGTGAAGGCAAATTTAGCAGTAATTGCTTTTGGGCAAGTCCATAAAAAACCCACACGATCGCCCCAAGTACTAACAAAATATTGCCCCATACATAGCTGTCAAAGGTTGTAACTAGCGATCGCACTTGCTCATGAGAAAACAACACTAATCCACAAACGAGAACAGCGATGCCAACCCATTGTTTATAGTTATACTTCTCTTTGAAAATGATTAATGAAGCTAGTCCCATCATGACAGGAGCGATCTGGGTTAGGACTTGAGCATTACTTGCTGAAGTTTTGTCTAAGCCGATTAGAAATAAAATATAGTTTAGCGATAGTCCCCCGACCGCCACTAGCAAAGTCGGTAATGAAATTTTTTGCAATTGTTGCCATGTTGGTAGCTTCTGTCGTATAGCCAAATAAGCCCCTAGCAAGACTCCTGCGACAGTAAAGCGAAACCAAGTAACTGTAAAAGGATCAATCTCTTGGAGGACTATTTTGAGGGCGATCGCTAGAAAGCCCCAAAGTAAAACTGTAAGCAGCGATAGCGCTAGCCCTAAACGCGATCGCCCAGAAACTTGATGAAGAAGCATTTAAAATTTTATATTTAGCAATGAGAAACAGCTTTATTGAGCCGCTTCTCATTTTTGGATTTCTATGAAAACATCTCAACGCTAGAGGAATAAATTGGCTCTACGTGAATCGCAATAACGCGCTTAGGACGAACTAGCAAAATTTCATTTAATTCAGCCCGCACAGGAATAGGCATAAGATCATCTTCATTTGCTTTTGCCTTAAACTGCGAAGCATACCAAGTTTTAACTTCTTCAATAGTCATAAATTTTGTCGTAACCTCTTGCCCACCCTCCAGCTTTAAATGCACGATATATTCATTAGGTTTTTTAGGTTCTCTCGGCATTTCGATTTACTCCGTCTAAATTTCATGTCATCATGCCGAATTATAGCAATCGCTAAGGCGGTTAAGATCTAAAACCCCTAAAGTGTAGGATGTGCTTTGCTCGTTCTACATATGCTTGATCGGTTTTAAAATTTTAGTAGGCGAAGCGCAGCGTAATTTTACGGATGTGTTTTGCCACAATAATATTAATAGTATTAATGACAGCAAAATATTTAAGGAATCACGAGTGAAAATTCATAAGTGGGCGATCGCCATTTTATTGTGGGGTTTCCTGTTTAGGGCTACGTGCGCTATCTATCTCAATCTAGGCTTTGATGAGACTTACTATTACCTCTATACCCAAAACTTGAACTGGAGTTATTTTGATCATCCGCCGCTTGTGGCTTTTACGGCTGGAATTGGAGTTTGGCTCACAGGTGCAGTTACTCCTTTTACAATTCGGATTGGGGGCGTTTTACTTTATACAGGAACGCTGATTTTCTCTTATCTGTCTAGCAAGCGGCTATTTGGCGATCGCACGGCAACTTTAACTCTTGCCATTTTGACGACAATTCCCATTTTTCAGATTGCCTTTGGAATTCTCACTTTGCCTGATAACGCTTTAATGTTTTTCTGGATGGCTTGTTTATGGGTTGCAGCGGTGGAGTTTTTTCCGTTAAAAGATACTCAACCATATCGACCGACTTATCGACTGGCGATCATTGGCTTATTAGTAGGACTAGCATTTTTAGGCAAATATCATGGGGTACTGCTAGGTGGAGGGCTAGTGCTATTTTGCTTGCTCAGTCGTCGCCATCGTGCCGCGCTGTTTTCAGGGTGGACATTGGCAGCGATCGCCTTATTTGCGATCGCCATATTACCCGTGTTGTTCTGGAATTCTCAACATGAATGGGCTTCATTTCGATTTCAGAGTGGTCGGGCTGTGCCTTCGCAGGGTTATAACTTAGAGAGATTGTTAGTTACAATTTTAGTGGCGCTCGGCTATCTATTCCCAACCTTTGGAGTTCCTTTATGGTGGACAAGTTTTCGTACATTTAAAGAATTATGGCAATCTCGCAATCGCAAAATTAAAAGTGAAGGAGAAGCGATCGCCCTCGATTTTCTTCGTGAGAAACAGTTATTAATTCTTTGCGTATCAATGCCAATTTTCTTTGGATTTACTTTTATGGGCGGTTTTATCCAAATCCTTCCTTCATGGCATATGCCAGGATTTTTTGGAGCCACACTCTTATTAGGAGAACGAGCATCTCAAGTGCAGTTAAAGCGTCCCCTATTTATTCGTAATTGGCTCTGGGGTTCGGGTGCGGTGATTTTACCTTTGCTATTAATTGGGTTACTCCATGTGCATCTTGGCATTGCTCAAAAAGGTGGTGATAACGCGATCGCAGGAGGATTTTGGGAAGCAAAGGACGATCCTTCTACGCAAATGATCGATATAGTGCAATTGCGTCAAGCCTTTGTCGATTCACAGGTAAATTCACCGATGCTCAAAGCTGCGTTACAAAAAGCGGATTTTGTGTTTAGTAATAACTTCTTTGTAGCAGGACAAGTTGGCATGGCGATCGAGCCATTGGGCAAAAAAGTGACTTGCTTTGATGAAGATTTGCGCGGCTTTGCCTATTGGAGTAAAGCCCAAGATTTTGTTGGTAAGACTTCGCTCTATATCACTTCAGAACTCTTTTTAAAAGACGAACGTTTTCCGCAGCCTTTAGATAAGTATAAAGATTACTTTCAATCTCTCGAAAAGATTGCCGATGTTCCTATTAAGCGTGGCGGACAAGCGGTGCAGATATTCTTTGTCTATCGCGCTTCACCAATGTTAAAGCCCTATCCACGTCCCTATGGTTAATGTCCCTATGTTTATAAAGTGCGTTACTTTGCACCGCACTTTACTTATTTTCGTAATACTGGTTTACCTGTAGCGATCGCCTGTTCGACAATATCCGCCGCTTGTTTTACGCCCCCAGAATTTTGCATCGCGCTCTGCATTTTTTGAGCATTTTCTCTATATTTCGGTTGTGTGAGAACTGTTTGTACGGCATTTCGTAATTTTGAAACCGTTAATTTTTTAACAGGAATTACCATGCCTGTTTCAGTCCAAGCAATTCGCGCCGCCACTCCTAGTTGATCGTTAGCGATCGGGATTGCCACCATCGGTACTCCATAGCTCAAAGATTCCAATGTAGTATTTAGCCCTGCATGGGTAATCGTAAGTTGCGCCTTTTGTAAAATCTCTAGTTGTGGGGCATATTTGACTACAATTGGCGCACCTTTAAAAGCTGGTAAACTGTCGGGTTCTGCCGAGCCTCCTAAAGAGATTATTAATTGAGCATCTAAATCTTGGCAGGCTTCGGCAATTTGACTAAAAACTCCTAGGAGTCGGTTTTGGATAGTTCCCATTGAGGCATAAATCAAAGGCTTCCCATTTAACTTTTCGTAAGGGAAAGAGATATTAGCTCGACTTAACGGATTATGAAAAGATCCTGTAAAGTAAAAACAATCTGGTAAATTCTGTCTTGGGTATTCAAATTCTTCAGGCTGACGACAAAGTTGCGCGATTTTAGAATATGCATCGTTGGCGTGAGTAGAGGGGGGTAAATTTAACGCTTTTCGCTGTTCGCTAATAGTCTGTGTAAGGTTCTTAATCAGCTTATCCAGTAACTTATAGCCAAGTTTGTTGCGAAGCCTCGCCAAGAGACTCGGTGAATAAGCCCATCCAAAATTGCAGGGCGGAACTGAATCTTCTCGGTTTAACATCAATGCGCTGGTGACAGTAATAAATGGAATTTCTAAGAATTCTGCAACACTAGAACCGCCAAAAGATGCTTGATCAATCAATAGCAAATCAACTTTTGCATTACGAATCACTTCTAATCCTTCGTGCATCATTGTGATAACGCCTTTCTGAAATAACTCAATTGAGTAACGAAGCGCATCTAATCCACTTAATTCGCCCAGTTTGATTAGAGATGCTGGGGTAAAGCCAAGCGGACAATCTTGCTCGGCATACGATTGAAAATCTAATCCTGCGGCTTCAGTTTTCTCCTTAGCATCCAAAGTTCCAATTAAAGTTACTTGATGTCCTCTTTGTTTTAGTTCATAACCAAGAGGAGTCATGGTATTGAGATGTCCAGTCGCTGGTACACAGATGATGCCAATGTGAGCCATAAATTTACTGATTGTTTTACAACAACATAAGCATAAGCGATCGCCTTATTCAAGGCTACAAATCAAATTGGTAGCGCAAAAATAACTCTGATTCATTTTGATATAGCGATCGCAACTTGAGTTTAGGCAAATTACCACCGCCCATCCCATAGTTCGCACCACCGACAACCGTTATATTATCTAAACCGCCAACTATAGAAGGAGACAGAGTTAGAAATAATTCATCGGCTAACCCTTGGGAAATTAGGGAATAATTTAAGGCGGGACCACCTTCAACTAAAAGACGTTTAATCCCAAGCTGATCTGATAGCATTGGCAACACTTGTTTTAAATCAATTTGATTGTTTTGAGTTGGAAATCGAAAAATTTGTGCTTTTTCATTTAGCCATGCTGCGACTGGAGTTTGTTCTCCTAGCAAAGCAATTCGCAAATCTTTACCTGCATCCCAAAACCGATGATCGCTTGGCAAATCACCCGAATTAGTGATAACGATGCCGAAAGGTTGAGGCTGCAAAAAGTTTTTCTGACGCTCTTCTAATAATTCTGGTGGTACGGTTGGGATAAATTGATCTTGACGCAGAGTTGTGCCTCCTGCCAGCACTCCATCAAATTGTGAGCGCAATCGTTTCATCAATAGCCGATCAGGAAGCGAGCCTAATCCCGTAATTTTTCCTTTATAAGTTGTCGCTTTACCATCAGCACTAGACACCATGTTAAAAGCGATATAAGGGCGCGTAGCACTGAGACCGTCAATCTCAAACTTTACACCTTCGCTAGGAAAGGCTAATTCTTCAAAGTTATAAATGCGATCATGAGACGAATGTAAACTGTTATACATGAAAACTAACTCTTGTTGAACTAGAACCCATAAAAATTAGAGATAGCGCTTAGCACTATCTCTGATTTTTTAATTTTACGGCGATCGCCATGAAATTATTGGAAATTACTGTTTAACCAGTTTTACAGGCTGACCATCAGCTTGCAATTCTTTGCCATCTGCGGACAAGGTATAAGGCTGTTCAGGAGGAGCTTGAGCTGGCTTCTCACCATTCACAGACTCGACTTGAGAGACAACCTTCCCATCTCTGATGACAATCTTGCCAACAGTCTTAATTTCTTGCACTTCATCTTTTGTCGAAACGGCTTTAAGCGTAGCTTCAAAAGTACCTTCGGGTTTGATAGTCCATTTACCAGAAACTGACTTAACTCCTTCTTTTTCAGCATCAGCTAAAACTTTAGGATCTAAAACAACTTTGTATTCACCAGCAACTTTGTCTAGGCTAGCATTGCTGCTAGCTTTGTCTGGGGCAGTTGCAGTAGGCTTGACGGAAGGAGATGCTGAGGGAGATGTGGAGGCAGTAGTAGTAGGCTTAGATGTTGTCGCAATTTCAGTTGGAGCGGGTGTTTGCTGACAAGCTGACAATACCGAAACACAACTAACAGCGATCACTGTTAGAACAATGTGCTTTAAAGAATAGTTGAGTGATTTTTTCACGATTAATTTGGAAATATAAGTAACAATAAGGGGCAGGTTAGATTGAAGCCTTAAAATACTTGCACATGTCAAGATACTTTGCTAATTATTTCTTAGTAAACCCCTTGCATCATAACTTAGAACCTGTCAGATATAGTGTTTGCCAAATATCATAGTCAAGAAAAGCACGAAGCTGTCGCCTCTACTATTTGGCTAGAGGCTGCAAGCCGCTATATACTGTTCTTCTCTACATAGTAATTTTTTTATTGCAACCGATGGTAACTACAAAATCTCAATCCAATGTTCTGCGATATGACATTGTCGGGTCACGACGCTTTAGTAACTATTGCTTTGCGGTTATTGTTGCCATAGGTGCGTCGGGTTTTTTGCTAGCAGGTATATCTAGTTTTTTAAAAATTAATTTGTTGCCATTTCCTGATGCTCTCCAACTGGAATTTGTGCCTCAAGGATTAGCGCTTTCTTTTTATGGTGTTGCTGGTACTTTACTAGAGCTGTATTTGCTATACGTGATGGCGATTGACTACGGTAGTGGCTACAACGAGTTTGATCGTAACAGTGGCAAGGTAACAATTTTTCGGCGCGGTCGTACCAAGAGCAATAATCTTGAATTTACTTACCAAATCGCTGACGTGCAAGCAGTACGCGTCGAGATTCGCAATGGGCTGAGTCCCAAACGGGCTTTGTATTTACGTGTAAAAGGTAAAGGCGATTTACCACTATCTGAAGTTGGTCAACCAATCTCATTAACTCTTCTCGAAGATCGGGCTGCGGAAATTGCTAAGTTTTTGGTGGTTCCATTAGAAGGCTTATAAATTAATTAAGAATAGGCAGCACAACGATCTGTCCATTCTTAAAATTAAGAGTCGTGAAAATAAAAATTATTAAGGAAAAAGAATGTTGCGTTGGATTCTTAGTTGTTTTTTAGCAGTTAGCGTTTTACTTACTAGTTGCGCCAATGGCAACAATGTGTCGGCAAGTGCATCGCCGACCGCAAGCAGTCAACCACCAACCGCGATCGCTAAAGTTACTGAATCACCCACAGCTAGCCCTAGCCCTCAAAATGCTCAAGAAGCCGCTCTTGCCAAATTTGCTCAGCTGAAAGGGATGGCAACGGTTGAGTTGAAACTAAAATCTGGAACAGTGAAGATCGAAATTGACGGTAACAGTGCGCCTGTAACCGCAGGGAATTTTGCCGATCTAGTCAAACGTGGACTTTATAACGGTTTAAATTTTCATCGTGTAGTGAAAGAGCCAACGCCCTTTGTCGCTCAGGGTGGCGATCCGCTTGGCACTGGCACCGGTAACTTTGTTGATCCTGTAACCTCCCAACCCCGTTATATCCCCCTGGAAATATTGCCTGATGGTGCAAAACAACCTGTCTACGGCGAGATTTTAGCGCCTACGCAAAAGCCTAAATTACGTCATAATAAGGGCGCGATCGCTATGGCGCGATCGCAATCGCCTAACTCTGCTTCTTGTCAGTTTTATTTTGCCCTCGATGATACTTACTTCCTTGATGGTTCCTATGCTGTATTTGGCTATGTGACTGAAGGAATAGAGCTAGTCGAAAAAATCCAAGTTGGCGATCGCATCGAATCAATCACGATTACTAAAGGCGAAGAAAACCTTAAGCAACCTGTGTAAAAAAAGAGCCTGCACAAGCAGGCTTTGTTTATCTGACTCGGATAATCCGTTCTTGGATAATGTAGCGATCGCCTAAATCCACGTTGTAAGGATTGTAGACAGTTGAGCGCGTGGAATAAGGATGATTTGCAGGAATAACATAACTAGGCGCTACTGAATAGTTCCACGAGTTGCCGTAGTAAGAAGAAGAGGGATATACCTCACGCACTATTACTGACGAATTCACATCGCGATTGTATCGATCATAGTTATTTTGGTAGTAAGGAACGGGATAGACAGATTGATAGATGCTAGAGCGATAGGAATCGTAACTGCCATAAGTGGGATAGGATGGACTAGAACCAAATTGAATATTGATTGATACATCCGCGATCGCTGCTCCTGTAAATGAACTGATCGCACCAAGCGCGGCGATCGTCGCAATTATTACTTTCATTAGTTAATGCTCCTTAAGATTTTTGAACACAACACAGAGCAGCCTACCCGTATTTTAGCTTAAGTTGAAAATATCTAATGAAGGCATTGCTTTGCAACACTTTTATTAGATATTTTGAAATTTTTGTCGTAAGGCGATCGCTACTTCTGCGGTGACGAGATGCTCTATCTCTCCGCCAAAACGAGCAATCTCTCGCACGACACTACTACTCAAAAAACTATATTCATTAGAAGTAGACAGAAACACCGTTTCAATGTCATTTGCTAAAGTTTTATTGGTATGCGCCATTTGCAATTCCATCTCAAAATCTGAAACTGCTCGTAATCCCCGAATCAACACTTTGGCTTGCCTGAGATGAGCATAGGTGACGGTTAAACCTGTAAAAGTATCAACCTCAACATTAGGCAAGTGCTGGGCTGCTTTATTAATTTGGGTTAAGCGCTCCTCCATTGTAAATAGGGGAGTTTTGTTAGGATTTTTCAAAACGGCAACGATCACGCGATCAAATAACTGACTGCCGCGCTTAATAATATCGAGATGTCCCAAGGTAATGGGATCGAAACTACCTGGATAAATAGCGATCAATGCAGTCTCCCAATCAATCGTTAAAGACAGCGATTATATAGCGCTAAGCGCTTAACCAAAAGCAAAAACACGCTTAGCGTGTTTTTGCTTTTGACTATAGGCTACTTGAGCCTAGATATTTGCCGATCACAGGTGAATAAATTTCATAGATCATGGTGATTGGTTCGCCGCCATGCCATAGCAAATAATGTCTGCCCCAATATGTATCAATCTCAGGATAACCAAATGCGGTAGCTACGTTGGGACAAGCTCCTTTGTAAATACCTTTGAGATCGCGATAAAGCTCGGTGTACTTTTGATTGAGGCTAACCCAGATTGGCAAAGATGGATCTTTCAAATATTTTTCCATCGTGGCAACTGACCACCAAGATGTCGCATGGGAAAATATCTCACCAGTTTGCTGCGATCGCAACCAAATTTGACGACGAATCCTTGGTGAGGAGATCGCCGAGATATCCGCTGGCGCGTTGTCATCATCGTCCCCAATCGGTGTTATGGCAACTACATCAACCGAGATTTCCGATTGGGTCAATAGCTGCAAATGCCTTGTTGGTGCGCCATCGCCGAGCAAAAACATTTGCCAAGTAGGGGATAGTAGATTAAAAGGCAAACCTTTGCGAATATCAGCTTCGCTGCCTTGCCACATTGGTGCTTCGATACGATTCCAAGCTGATCTGCTTTCCTGATCGGCAGAACGAGATTCAGAAATTTTGACGCTTTTAGAAAATGAGAGAGGCATATAAGATTTCTCTTAACAATCCGTAACATATCCCTATTGTAGTGCGATCGCATTCAAACCAGAAAAATCACGTAGACTGAAAAATGCTTAAAGTTAAGTAGATAGTTGAGCAATTATATGGTTCAGACATCAGACAAAGTAGGGGAAGATGGGTGGGAAGAGCAAGCACATTTGTATTTGCGCGCCTGTGAATATGAAGCAGCGATCGCGATGTATGAACAGGCGATCGCCAAATTAAATGAAGATTTAAATAAAGATCAATCTCCAGATTTTGCCAAAAGCCAGTCCGAACTAAGGGCTAGGATCTATCGCAATTATGCATATTCGGGTATAGCGATGCTCTTGCAAGGGCAAGAACAAGAAGCTCAAATAGCGTGGTTATGTGTAGTTAATGATTTGACTGAATCAGAAACAGAGAAATTTTGTTTTGAATTATTGGCAACTTTAGTATCTGAGGCTCAACATCAAGAAACCTTAAGCAATTGGTCAAATGCTTGGCTTTTATATCGTTATGCTTGCGAAAATGCACCAAATTTAGAAAACTGGTTGCGATCGCTACAAGCATCACTTCAAGCTATTAAAAATTTAGGGGACGATCAATTAGAGCTAGATTGGGAAGCACTGGCTCAAGTAATGGAATTACTCATAGAGCGAAAATTTGTGATTTCACAGGACTTAATTCCAACTGTATTCACAATATTTATAGAACTGCGATCGCAATATCCTGAAGCCCTAGAAAACTTGAGCGGCGAAGCCTATTACTATCTCGGCTTGCTCTATCGCCGCGAACTGAAAATATATGAAGCGATCGCCGAATATCAAAGAGCTTTGGAGCACATTCCTGAACGACTAGAAGTTTATGAAAGCTTGCTTGAAAGCTTAGGGATTCTCGTAAATTCAGGGCTACAGGTATATAGCGATTGGCGACAGGTAGCGGAAGTATATGTGCAAGTTTGTCAAGCTTTAAGCGAATCAATCAATCAATCAAATAATCACTTCCATTTGCCCTCAGCATCTAGCCTGCTCAAAAGCTACTTAATGTCAGGAATGTATGAAGTCGCAGCAGCTTATTTTAACGAGTTAGAAACACAAATCTATCAAAATGCTGAACATTTAACTGAGCAAGATTGGCAATCGCTATATGAGGCAATGCTGTTTTTAGTGCCATTCTTACGCGATGATCCCATAGCCAACGGACGGCTTTTTGAATTTATTGCCGATCAATACCGTAAATTCTGTCTCACTAACTTTTTTGCTCAATATCCACAATTCCAACTTGTTCCTAAACTTAGTTCTATTACTTCGCCAGTTATCTCGGCTCTAGCACCTAAGCGATCGCTGCGAATTGGCATCATGTCAGGATTATTTCGCCGTCATGCAAATGCATGGTGTACAAAGGATTGGTTATTTGAGTTAGCAAAAATTGCTCCTGATTTGCAGTTCTATCTTACTGCTCAATTCCCATCAGACGATGTTACTCAAAAATATGAACAGTTTGGCGGTCGCCTATATAAAATTAAAGCTATAAACCGAGATGCACAAGCAGCGGAAATGATTCAGAAACTAATTGATGATGATTTAGATGTTTTGATTGAATCTGACGCAATCATGAATATATTCCATGCCACAATTATGGCTGCAAAACCTGCTAAACATTGCATTTCTTGGCCAGGATTTGCAGCACCCTATCTTTCTGAAAATAATTATTTCTTAGGCGATCGCCATCTTTTACCAACAGAAGTTGAGCCATATTATTTAGAAAAGTTGTTGCGAATGCCCGACTCTTATCTTGCTGTATCTGAGCTTGCAAGTGTACCGATTGATCGCGAAGCTGCGCGCCGTTCCATGGGAATTGAACCAAATCAAGTGGTTTATCTTTCAATTTCAGCAGGGCATAAGTTTAATCCCGATACCGCCGATGCGATCGCCCAGATTTTGCACCGCGTTCCTGACAGTATATTTTTGCATAAAGGTAAAGGTGATTTGCAAGTAATAAAAGGAACTTACGATCAAGCTTGCGATCGCTATCGGGTAAACAATGATCGAATTAAGTTTTTACCCGCCCGTACTAAAACCGAAGAAGAACATCGTTCTACTTATCAACTAGTTGACGTACTGCTCGATTCATACCCATATAATAGCTGTACACATAGCTTAGAAGCATTTTGGCAAAATCTTCCTGTGGTCACAATTGTCGGCAAACAAATGTTCTCTCGTTTTGGTTATTCCTTTTTCCAAACTCTAGGCATTCAAGAGGGAGTTGCTTGGAATTGGGAAGAATATGTGGAATGGGGTGAGCGCTTTGGCAAAGATCGCGATTTACGAGAATCAGTGCGATCGCATTTACAACAATCTAAGCAACCTGAAACTCTTTCCCCTCTCTGGAATCCGCGTAAATTTGCCGAAGACTTATATGATTTATTACTAACTCTTAGATAGATCTAGCGACACGAAGCAACACAGCTTTTTTAAGACATTCTCAGCAGACGAATTTGAGCAACGATGAAAATCGCGGGAATGATGCGTCCGTAATTAGTCGCGATCGCCCGCCAGCCTAAATCAGCAAAAAACAAACCCCATAACGCAGGTGTAATCACTGAAAACACAGTCCGCGCCGCCGTATATTGAGTAGCGGCAACTGCCATTCCCCGTTTGGCGAGATAAGTCGAGACATAGGCATTTAAGCGCGTAGCGATCGCTGTACCACCAGCCTTGAGAACTTCATAACCAACTTGATAGGACGCAAAATGACATGCCATCTGGCGAGCAATCGCATTAAGGACAGCGGAACGAATTACGGTACTAACTGCGATCGCACTACCGCCTTTGACTAGCAAGCTCATGGGATTACGTTGAGCATCGAGAGGTAAAGACTTTTGCAAATTTGACTCTGTAAGAGCCGTTTGCATTGATTGATCAATTTTGGAACGCTCTTGGGGCGAGAACTTTTTCCATGAGTTACTAATTAAATTTAGGAATAACTCAGACTCAATATCTTCGACGGTTTGATTTTTAGAATATTTAATATTTAGATGCTGACAGACTCGCTCTAGGACTTCACGATAGCTGACATTCTCAGTTTTACGTCGTAAAACTGTCAAGCCATCGGCGGCAAGAAATCGAAATCGTTTAGCGATCGCTGAAATCAATTCATCACGATCCCAGCTTTGTAATTCTTGAACAGGCGGAGTGCCAAAGTAATCGAGGGGATTGAATTTGCGCCGAAAGAGGATATCTGCAATTTGATGTAACTCTTCATCGGTCGCTAACGTTAGAACATTACTTAATTCGTTCATCGCCCTATCCTTTGGTTGCTGTAGCCAGTCTTTAAATTATTTCTCTAAAAGTATTTCTGACGGTCTCTTAAGAAATTAAATTGATTTTACAGCAATTTTAATTAAAACCCATCAAGTTAGACTCAGTAAGAAGCGTTGGCTCTGGCTTTACGAGGTTTTAAAGCGAGAAAAGTCTAAAAGTTAACGGTTAACCATGCGATCGCAAAAAATCTAGCATTTTGTTATCCTAGCTACAGTGCCACAATCACACTAATCAAGTTTTAATAGCAGCTAACTCATCATTTAAGACTCACCGCAATGACCACAACGCCGATCGCTTCAAAAACAACTTCACAAAATATTTCGCAATCTACACTTGTCAATCGTCCCGATGTACTAGGTCGGTTTGGCATTTTTGGTGGTAAGTATGTCCCCGAAACTCTCATGAGTGCTCTTGCTGAGCTAGAGACCGCTTTTTATCATTACAAAGAAGATGCAGACTTTAATTGCCAACTAAATGGCTATTTAAAAGATTATGTGGGTAGACCTAGCCCTCTTTATTTTGCGGAAAGATTGACTCAGCATTATGGCACTGCTCAAATTTATCTAAAGCGTGAAGATCTCAATCATACTGGCGCTCATAAAATTAATAATGCCTTAGCTCAAGTCCTGCTGGCGATTCGGATGGGCAAAAAACGTGTCATTGCGGAAACAGGTGCTGGTCAGCATGGTGTTGCTACTGCGACAGTTTGCGCTCGTTTTGGCTTGCAATGCGTAATTTACATGGGCGTGCAAGATATGGAGCGGCAATCTCTAAATGTATTCCGCATGAAGCTCATGGGTGCAGAAGTGCGTCCTGTTGAGTCAGGTACGGGAACGCTTAAGGATGCTACTTCCGAGGCGATTCGGGACTGGGTAACGAATGTTGTTGATACGCATTACATTCTTGGCTCCGTTGCGGGACCACATCCCTATCCGATGATTGTGCGAGATTTTCATGCTGTGATTGGCAAAGAAAGCCGTAAACAAAGTCAAGAAAAATGGGGCGGTCTACCAGATATTTTGCTTGCTTGTGTGGGTGGGGGATCGAATGCGATGGGATTATTTCATGAGTTTGTTGATGAGCCATCAGTGCGCTTGATCGGCGTAGAAGCAGCAGGCAAAGGCACAAATACAGAGTTTCACGCGGCAACCTTAACGCTCGGTCGTGTTGGCGTATTGCATGGCGCGATGAGCTATCTATTACAAGATGATCAAGGACAGGTGCAAGAGGCTCATTCTATTAGTGCGGGGCTAGATTATCCAGGGGTAGGACCAGAGCATAGCTATCTCAAGGATTTGGGTCGAGCCGAATATTATAGTGTCACCGATCAAGAAGCTCTTGATGCATTTCAACGTATATCGCTATTGGAAGGAATTATTCCTGCATTAGAGACATCCCATGCGATCGCTTATTTAGAAACCCTATGTCCACAGCTAACTGCTGATCAGCGCATCATCATTAACTGTTCTGGTCGTGGCGATAAGGATGTAAATACCGTGATTCAGCATTTGAATCTATAGCAGCAAATGTCATGTATGCAGCGCTTTGGATACTATTTTGGGCGTTACAAAGGTCATACATGACAAAATATGTAGTAACTAGGCGATTTTTGTAGAATAATGCAATAATACTTGCAAAAATGAAGCTACATCACCTCTAAATCGATCTCAAATCTGTAAAACTATGGATATTAAGCTTATCAACATCGGCTTTGGAAATATTGTTTCAGCAAACCGAGTTATAGCGATCGTCAGCCCCGAATCTGCTCCCATTAAGCGTATCATTAGCGATGCTCGCGAACACGGCAAGTTAGTCGATGCTACTTATGGAAGGCGGACTAGAGCGGTAATTGTCACTGACTCCAGTCATGTTGTTCTATCTGCAATTCAGCCTGAAACTGTCGCTAATCGTTTTGTGATTAGCAAAGAAGGCGCTACAGATTAAACCCATGAGCGAACCCAAATAATTTTTTAAAACACTTGCGAGTCAAATGTTTTAAAAAATTATTTTGATTTGTTTGGAACGCAAAGCGCTATAAAACCTATAGGAAGTTATAAAACCTTGAGCGAAGGTAAACTAATTGTCGTGACGGGGCCAAGTGGTGTCGGTAAAGGTACTCTGTTACGAAAACTACTTGACTACTACCCTGATCGCATTCTTTTTTCGATCTCTGCCACCACTCGATCGCCACGTACAGGCGAAGAGAATGGTCGAGAGTATTTTTTTTGGAGTCGTGCAGAATTTGAACAAAAGCGCGATGCAGGTGAATTTCTGGAATGGGCTGAGTATGCAGGAAATCTTTACGGTACGCCCCGCCAAGCCATCGATCAAGCGATCGCCTTGGGGCAGATCGTTCTATTAGAAATTGAACTTGAAGGAGCGCGACAAGTAGCGCGATCATTTCCTAGTGCTAAGCGGATTTTTATTGCGCCGCCATCGATCCAAGTATTAGAGAGGCGATTGCGCGATCGCAGCACTGATAGTGATGAACAGATCATTAAACGCTTGCATCATGCCGAACTCGAAGTAGCTGCCGCCAATGAGTTTGATGTCACGATCATTAATGACGACTTAGAAATTGCCACACAACAACTAGAAAAAGCGATGTTTCACAACTAGAATATGTGTGCTTACTTTGCGATTACAAATATTCTAGTTGGGGTTTTCTAAATGACTATGTGGAGTCTAGTTAGCGCTTTGCTGTTATCGGTTTCGACGCAAGCTCTCGATGGTCGTGAGGTCGCTACAGTACCGCGATCGCTAATGAGCTATGCCACCCGTCCAGTTTTAGTCTCAGAAACAATCGCCAACACTCAGTCCGATCCTGTGGCAAAGCAAGCGATCGCCACTATGCTCAACGAACTAAAACAGGCTGGGTTGACCAATCCCAATCAAGGTGTCTGGATTCAGTCTCATGATGGCGCGATCGCCTCAGGAAATTTAGCAAGTAGCCCCTTACCAGCCGCATCGCTAACTAAAATTGTGACAACCCTAGCCGCTTTGCAAACATGGGGATCAAACTATCGATTTACTACCAATATTCTCTCAACTGGAAATCTTGTCGGTGATACGCTCAAGGGCGATTTGATTATTGAAGGTGGGGGCGATCCATTTTTTGTATGGGAGGAAGCGATCGCTCTAGGCAATAAACTCAATCAGCTTGGGCTTAAGCGCATTCAGGGCAATTTGATCATCACAGGTAAGTTCGCGATGAACTTTGAAACTAACTGGTTAGAATCAGCAAACCTAATGCGCCTAGCCTTTGATAGTAGTCGGTGGGAAGGTGAGGTGGCGGAGCAGTATGTCACGATGCCTGCGGGAACTCAAAAACCGCAACTGGTAATACTGGGGAATGTGCGAACTGTGCCGAATCTTGCCGCCGCAAATTTACCCAATAACATTAGTAGCAAATTATTAATCGCTCATGCATCATTACCGCTCTGGCAAATCCTCAAGCGCATGAATACGTTTAGTAATAACGAAATGTCAGAGATGCTAGCTTCGCAATTGGGCAGTGGCAGACAAGTTGCCGCGATCGCTGCCCAGACTGCTGATGTGCCTCCATCAGAGATCAATCTAATTAATGGTTCAGGCTTGGGGCAAGCAAATCAAATTTCCCCTCGCGCTGTTGTCGCTATCCTTATGGCAGTGCATAATCGTGCACAGGCTGAAGGATTAACTCTTGCTGATCTATTCCCGATCAGTGATTGCAACTGTGGCACAATTGAGGGACGCAAGATACCTAAAGGGGCGATCGTCAAAACTGGAACTCTGTCTGATGTTAGCGCTTTAGCGGGGGTTGTTCAAACTCAGCAGTACGGCGCAATTTGGTTTGCAATCCTCAATCGTGGAGATGGTGACATCAATGCTTTTCACCGATCGCAAGATCGTCTTTTACAAACTTTAGTGGCGAAATGGGGTGGGTTCAAATCACCTAATCCTAGTTTTGCCGAGACTCCTTGGCGAGATAGCGATCGCAATAAAGTTATCAAATATAGCGATCGCTTATAGTAATCGCTCACATTGATCGCTTTGATCGCTTTATTTGATTAAAGTTGCGATAAACTATGAAAAGATTATGAAAAGATTGAAATGGTACCTTTAGAGTCAGAATTAAAGCCACAAGAGTCGTCTCCAACTAAATCACAAATAAAATTGCAATTAAAATCGCAATTAAAATCTGAACATTTACAGATCGTTATCACTACTTTTATCACCGTATTTTTAGCGGAAATTGGGGACAAAACGCAACTAGCTACTTTACTTATTGCTGCTCAATCTCATCAACCGTGGATTGTGTTTGCAGGGGGAGCGATCGCCTTAGTCTCAACCAGTTTATTAGGCGTACTTGCTGGTAAATGGTTAGCCAAGACATTTTCACCAAGTTTGTTAAACACTTTAGCAGGCTTAAGTTTTCTACTTCTTTCGATTAGCTTATTGTGGGATGCGATCGCCTAGTTTAAAAGCAAAGCGAAGTAGTGTTTTTACATTTTATTTTTTAAATTCTATTTAGTGAGTAAAAGTATGGATTGGCAGTTATTGTTTTTGAGCTTTAGTACAATTTTTTTGTCAGAGTTGGGCGACAAAAGCCAATTAGCTACTCTAAGTTTAAGTGGTAGCTCAACTGCACCAAAATTTGTGTTTATCGGCTCTGCGGCTGCTTTGTTAGTGGCAAGTGCGATCGGAGTGTTTCTTGGCGATCGCATTTCAGTATTTCTACCGACGAGGCTACTTAAGGCTCTTGCGGCAGCTTTGTTTGCAATTATGGCTATGCGATTATTTATGCCTGAGCTAAAAGAAGATTAGTGGCAAAAGTTAGTTGTAAAAACGATGATAAAAAATTTAGTTGTAACAGTTTCAAGTACATAAAAACTGCGGTATTTAAAAGAGCTGAAATTGCTGTAATGTTTTTGGGAAATATATAATGAAACTTTTAATGATGTTAAAAGTAACGTATCAAAAATCTCATAATATATCCGACTGTAATCGCTATGAATGATGTTATCCAGCCTTCCAATTCATCAACTGTTGAATCGCCTGAGACTTATTTACAGTATGGCGATCACTACCAGCCCTCTGGCAATATCCAACTCGCATTAAAAAATTATCAACGCGCCTTAGCAATAAACCCAGACTTTGCCCCGGCTCATGAACGAATTGGCACAATCTATCAACTGCAAGGAAATTTGATGGATGCGATCGCTAGTTTTAGTAAAGCAATCCAGAGCAACCCGCAATCTATGGCAGCCCAATTAGGATTGGGTAATGCTTATCAACAAATGGGATGGGCTGAGTTAGCGATTACTCATTTTCAAAAAGCGCTAGAACTTGAACCTGATCGTTTTTTGGCGGAATATCATTGCAAGCTGGGAGATAGCCTGAAAGATAGAGGTCGAATTGGGGAAGCGATCGCTAGTTATGAAGGAGCGATCGCCACAAATCCAAATGAAGTTGATGGATATCGGGCAATCTCGCAAGTATATATGGGTCAAAATGATCCCGAAGCCGCAAAAGTTATTTACGAACGTGCCGAAGCTCATAGTTCAGAACTTCTCCAAAGCAAAGACTACAATGCGCTGGGAGTTGCTTGGTTAGAGAAACTTAGCGCTACCAAAGCTGAAGAAAAATTGGTAATAGATAATTTAGTAGATAGAGCGATCGCCTGTTTTCAGCAAGCAATTCAGATCGATCCTAGCTATGCGGATGCTCATTGCAATCTGGGTAGTGCTTTCCTTCGCAAAGATCAAATTAGAGATGCAATTTTGGCATACAAAGAAGCGATCGATATTGATCCCAATTTTGCTCAACCCTATTTCAATCTGGGTATTCTTTTAAATAATATTGACAAAAATGATGAAGCGATCGCCTGTTTCCAATCAGCGATCTCACTTGTTCCCAATTGGGTAGAAGCCCATCAGTATCTGGGTGAAATTTTAGCTCGAAAAGCTTAATTAAAAAGGAACTGGTATTTGTAAATGAATTACTTCTTGCGATCGCGGATGTGTAAAAAATAATTCACGAGCATGAAGATGTAAGCGGCTAGTTGCCGCTAAGCAGCCGTATAAGCGATCGCCTAAAATTGTGATTCCTAAACCTCTAAGATCCGCAGCATGAACTCGCAATTGATGAGTGCGTCCCGTTAAGGGAATAAATTCAATTCTCGAATAATTCCCTTCATGCTGTAGTAATTGAAACTGAGTCAGACTAGGCTTGCCGCGCTGAAAATCAACCTGTTGATAGGGGCGATTTTCAGGATTTCCCCACAATGGTAAATCAATCGTACCGCGATCGCCTTCAATCTTTCCCGATAGCAACGCTTCATAAACCTTACGAATTTGTCGCGATTGAAATTGCTGATTGAGATGACGCAGGGTTTCTAGATCGCGAGCCAACAATAAAATTCCCGACGTTTGGCGATCGAGTCGATGCACTGGATAAAATTTATCGCCTTGTGATTGTCGCAACCGACTGAGAACACTGTCTTGAGTATCTAAATATCGCCCAGGCACAGAGAGCAGCCCTGCTGGTTTCGCGATCGCCATCAGATACTGATCTTCATAAATAATTGGAAGCGATTTCTCTAGAGCACTTTTAGAAATAGAAGCTTGATTTTTTTCCTGTTCTTCGCCATTTTCAAGGGAGTCTGAAAGAGATCTCCTCCCAGACAATAAAAATCCCATCAAAGGTCGACATCGTTCTACACAAGCACCATAAAATTCGCCTTGAATTTTGTAACCATCAGGTGACGGGTTTCCCCACCAGAACTCTGCCATCGCTAAGGGTGTGAGGTTATGAGTTGCGGCATAATGCAATAATTTTGGAGCACAGCAATCTCCCATCCCTGTTGGCATTGCTCCTTCTGTAATCAGTTGTCGTAGCGATCGTGTCTCACCCGCAAAATTGGTTAATACATAAGCATTGTGCATCTGCGCTTGCAGAGTACGCGACAGTTCACGGCGTTGCTTTTTAAGAACTTGCATCCGCGCGTCACCATCAGCGATCGCCTCTTTTAATGGTTGTAAAACCAGATCTCGTTCACGTTTAAAATCCCGTCTTGCTATTTTTTCAAGTTGACTTTCTTTATCTAAATCTTGTAAAGCGACCTCAGTTTGCGATCGCTTTATTTGTCGATGTTGTTTAGAGATTTGATGGCGATCGCGTAAAGCTTGTAATTGCAATTCATATTCTTGCGATCGCGTTTCATATTGGAAACGTTCAGAAATTTGGCTTAAATCAATCAGTTCTTGTTTAATGGCTGCCAATTTTGACAGCGTGATTGACTCCTCAATTGCTACTTTCTCTCTTCCAGCAATTGCAGGAACCCATCCTTCGATTTGACTCTCTCCATTTAGCAACCCCGAAAAAGCTTTAAGAACTGTTCTTTCTCCTGTTGACGATTCTACCAATAAAACTCCATACATTTTACCTTCTCTATACCCTTGATCGCAATTGAGATGACTAGTTTCGATTTCTTGCATCAAATTTTTAGCGATCGCCTCAGCCTGAAGTGTCCTTGGCAATCGCAATATTTCTCCACTATATGGACAAATACCTTCATACCAATAGACTACTTCTTGATCGTTATCTGAACCAAGTATCATGGCAGATATATGTAATATTTTTGCGATATGAGTCACCATAGCAACCCCTTCTTAAATCTTAACTACGAACCAGCGATCGAATCTCTAGAAGACTATCATGACATCGTTACCGCCGCCGAATATCCGATGCACAAATTGCGTTGGCGCAATGATGATCTCTTGCCAGTCATCAGACTTGATCCTTCTCAGGTTAGCGATGATGACTTCATCGAAGCTTTTGGACATTTTCAGTCGGTGCGTCCCTTCCTTGCCTTGCGCTATCACGGCTATCAGTTTGGTGAATATAATCCCCAAATCGGTGATGGACGAGGCTTTGTTTATGGACAAGTGCGCGGCTTTGATAACCAACTCTATGACTTTGGCACAAAAGGCTCAGGTCGGACTCCTTACTCCCGCAGTGGCGATGGTAAGCTGACTCTCAAAGGTGGTGTGCGCGAAATTATTGCCTCCGAAGCCCTACATCGCATGGGTGTGAAAACTTCCCGTTGTCTCAGTCTAGTCGAGACAGGTGAAGACCTCTGGCGCGGTGATGAACCTTCTCCTACCCGATCAGCAGTAATGGTACGCTTTTCGCGATCGCATATTCGGTTCGGCACATTTGAGCGTTTGCGTTGGCTTCGTCGCGCCGACCTGACCCGCAAATTATTAGATCACGTTCTCCAAATCTACTATCCACACCTTTGGGGACAAGATAATCAAGATGGAAGATTTTATCTAGAACTAGTCGAACGAGTTGCCACCCTGTGCGCTCAATGGATGGCAGTAGGATTTTGTCATGCTGTTCTCAATACTGACAACATGTCGATCACAGGCGAAAGCTTTGACTATGGACCATTTGCTTTTATTCCCACTTACGATCCTAGATTTACGGCTGCTTACTTCGATCATGCGGGTCGCTATAGCTATGCTAATCAACCCGCCGCTTGCTACTGGAATCTCGAAAAGCTGCAAGATCCTCTCAGTTTAGTGATGGACAAAGACGATATGCAATCGTCATTACAGAAGTTTCAAGACTTCTATCGCAGCGCCTATTGTGAAATCATGTTAAAGCGCTTAGGATTTGCCACCCTTTCTGAACCCGAAGACTTAATTGGCGCAACCCTAAAGTTGCTCTCAGTTGCTCAAGCGATCGGTTATAACCAATTTTTCGTCAAGCTTCGTCAATCATTTCAAACTAATTGGCGCGAAGATGTAAGCAAAATTTTTGAAGATCATGATTGGGAACTAACTGATGAACAAGCATCCCTGTTAGACAAATGGAGAGTCGTTTATCATCAATTGCTAATTCGCTTGCCGATCGCGGAAATGGAAAATATTGCCCAACAACTCAATCAAGCTAATCCCACTATGATTTTCTTCCGTCCCGAAATCGAAGCGATTTGGGAAAGTATTACCAACAATGACGACTGGCAACCTCTTTACCAAGCGATCGCTCAACTTAAAATCTAAGACATAGGGAGCCGCTGCTCTCTGTGTTCTAATCAGATTTCTAATCAGACAGGCGTTGTTTGAGACTTTCTGCAATTTTTGTACCCAAATATTCAGGGATTAAATTTTCGTTTGGTCCTAACAAATACAAAATCAAGCGCGTACGTCCCCGCCAAACCAATAAATTAGCATTAACCACCAATAAATCCTCCTGCCAAATCGCATTCATCACTTTATAAAACAACCCAGGTTGGCTATCTGCCTCCACTAATAATGCTGGCAAATGAAATACGCGATCAACATAAAAATTTGTCTCAACCTTCTTGAGTCCACTATCGAGATTAAACTCGAGTGCCAACATCTCTTCCACCTCAAAGTGTCCGAGTAAAGTCTCTTTGATCGCCTTTCGCACATTTTCAGCCGTCTTCTGGGGCAGAGCTTTTCCACCACGCGAGATTACCAGCTTAATAAATACCAACATCGGTGTATGAATCTGCCCATACAAGCTCAAACTATGAATAGTTAGACCATAAGCAGCCAATACCCCAAAAATATCATTTAGAAGAAAAGACTGATTTCGATAAGCAAAGTAAAGAACGCTTTTGCTGCTTTCGGACTTTAGCTCAATCACAGCTTCCTTAGTTTGATAAAGCTGATAAGCCAAACGAAGATTTTGTAGTTGAATTTCACTACTAACAAATTGCTCGTAAAACTGCGGAAAGCTCATATTAAAGCGTTTCAGTAATTCGACCGTTGAGGTTTTTAGCCCAAACGTCATTGCCAACCTCCTGATCGCTCATAATCGCATTTCATTGACCAGAATATCGCCCAAAATATTGCAATAAGCTTGGTAACTAATATTAGATGTCTATGACATTGCAATAGCGTAATCAGATTTAACATTGCTTGTTTCAGGATTTGGAAAAATAACAGCTAATATCGGTGGCTTAGTTAAACACAGCAATGATGCCATAATTCTACCAATATAAATACAGGAAGACCTAAGAGCGATTAAGATTAAAGCATTTGCATTTTAGTATTTGTGATCGCTTGGGCTTAACAAAAGCAGATACAATGAAAATACGCTTTAAAATGCTTAGAATATTGGCAATACTCAGGTTCATCGCTGCTATATATACAAATGGGGCAAATGGGTTTCTGGAAAAGCTTATTTGGTTCTGACACCCTCGAACCGACAAAAAAAACAAAACTTCGCCAAGTACCAAATCAAAGCGGACAGATTTTCTTTAGCACCGAAAAAGATCTTGATCTATACGAACTAGAGGAATTGTGTGACGCAGTGGGATGGGCGAGGCGACCAATTCGCAAAGTTCGTATTGCCTTACAACATAGTTTTATTGTCCTCTCAATGTGGGAGCATCGCGGCAGCTTTCAACGTTTAATTGGCTTTGCTCGGGCAACGTCAGACCATGCCTTTAACGCCACATTATGGGATGTCGCGGTTCACCCAGATTTTCAAGGGCAGGGTCTAGGCAAAGCAATGATGGAAGAAATGATCAGAGAGTTACGCAAATCTGACATTAGCAATATCAGCCTATTCGCCGATGCTCATGTTGTCGATTTTTATAATCAACTTGGCTTCAACGCCGATCCCGAAGGCATCAAAGGTATGTTTTGGTATTCATAAAAAACTAAAAGAGACATAGATAATCCACTTTTTTGGTTTTTATGTTAGTCTAGAAAAGCTTAATTTTTAATTTTTTATAGCTAAGACTATGCCTAAAGCTGGAATTCACCCGAAATGGTACCCCGAAGCAAAGGTTGTTTGCAACGGTGAAGTGGTAGCAACTATCGGTTCTACACATCCTGAGATTAATGTTGATGTATGGTCGGGCAATCATCCCTTCTACACAGGTACACAAAAGATTATTGATACTGAAGGTCGTGTAGAGCGCTTCTTGCGTAAATATGGCATGTTTGATGAAAACGCTACAGTGGAAAGTCAGGTATAGCCACCTTAAGAATCAATTTAAAGGATTAGTTTTCGGACTAATTCAGGATTCTGTGTTGGCTTCATAATCTTTCACGTTCTTTTGTGGTATTTCCAAATCCATGCCTGCTGCTTATTTAATTCAAAAGCTTCAATCGGTTGAACAAACCTTCAATGAACTGACTCGTCGGATGGGTGATCCTGACGTGGCAACTGATCACGGCGAGTTTCAGCGCATTGCTAAGGTGCGTGCTTCTTTAGAAGAAACAGTCATCACCTACGATTCTTTTCGGAAGGCGGAGCAAAATTTTCAAGAGTCGCAACAGATTCTCAAAGAGTCTAATGATCCAGAACTTAAGGAGATGGCGGCTCTGGAGGTGGATGAGTTATCGACGACCTTGGAAGAACTAGAGAAGAAGTTACAGGTTCTCTTGCTGCCTCAAGACCCAAATGATGACAAAAACATCATGCTGGAAATTCGTGCAGGTACTGGTGGCGATGAGGCAGGGATCTGGGCGGGCGACTTGGTGCGGCTATATACTCGCTATGCAGAGCGTCAGGGCTGGCGCGTGAAGATGCTCAGTGAGACACTGGCGGAAATGGGTGGCTTTAAGGAAGCAATCATTGAAGTACAGGGCGATCGCGTTTATAGTAAGCTCAAGTTTGAGTCGGGCGTACATCGAGTCCAGCGTGTGCCTGCTACTGAGTCTCAGGGAAGGGTGCATACATCGACCGCAACGGTTGCCATTATGCCTGAAGTTGATGCTGTAGAAATTCATATCGATCCTAAAGATATTGAAATGTCCACAGCCCGATCAGGTGGTGCTGGCGGTCAAAACGTTAACAAGGTAGAAACGGCAGCGGATTTATTTCACAAGCCGACAGGAATTAGAATTTTTTGTACTGAAGAGCGATCGCAGTTACAAAATAAAGAACGAGCGATGCAGATTTTGCGGGCAAAGCTTTATGAAATAAAGTTGCGCGAACAACAGGCTGAAATTACGTCCATGCGGCGATCTCAAGTTGGAACGGGTTCACGATCTGAAAAAATTCGTACTTATAACTACAAAGACAGCCGTTTAACGGAGCATCGTTTGGGTCAGAACTTTACTTTGCCGCCAATTTTGGAAGGCGATATTGAAGAAGTAATTCAAAGCTGCATTTCTAAAGATCAACAAGAGCGTTTGCAGGAATTGGCGATCGCCACTGGGCAAGATCTCGTTTCATAAATTAAAATAAGTGCTAAATGAGCGATAAGTCTTTACTTTGAATTTGGTAAGTAAAGGCTCTGTAGCGTCTTTGCTTTATGTTTTTGTAGGCTGAACGACCTTGTATAGCTAAAATATAATTATGCAAGTTCGTCAGAGTGTCACTTATAGCAGCCTCGATTCTAAATCTCTGCACGATTGGATTGTTAAGGCGATCGCTAAAGCCCAGAGCACAGAAGCACCGATTTTATTTAGTTACTCTCAAAACTGGGAGTGTATTAATCCTTTATTGTTGTTAGCAAGTAAGTCCGATTCGCAACAACCAAAATTTTATTGGGAACAGCCGAATGTAGGTTTAGTATTAGCGGCTGCGGGTTCAGTGGCGCAGATATTGGTTCCTAATCATGATTTAAGTGATCGATTTGCTGGTGCTAAAAAGTTTATCAAAACCCATTTAGCGAATGCGATCATTGCTAAAAATCCTGACCTTGAATTGTCAGAGCCTGAAATTCCTATACATATTTTTGGGGCTTTTTCTTTTTATCAGAATGGTAGTAATGCTCGTAATTGGCTTGACCTAGAGCAGCCAAGTGATTATCAACCAGTGATCGAGTTTCCGAATTTGCTCTTTTTTATTCCGCGTTGGATGGTGCGTCAAAGCTCTCAAAACGGAATACAGGTTTGCACATTAACGTTGAATGATTATATTCAGCCTTGGGATAATTTGGATGAAGTAATGCAACGCATACGGGAGACGCGATCGCATTTACTGCAAATCTCTCTTTACGAAGCGCCAACATTGCATGAAGTAAGTCAAATCGTTGAAGTACAGGGATCACACGTCTGGACAGAGATTGTTGAGCGAGCCTTGACTTTAATTCATCAAGGACATTTTGAAAAAGTCGTATTGGCAAGAGCGCTAGATGTCCTTGCCAATCGCGATTTCGATCCATTTCAGGTTCTGCATGTGTTGCGCTGTGAATATCCCGAATGTATTTCCTTTTTGCTAGATTGTGGTGTTGGCAAGACATTTTTGGGTGCGACTCCTGAAGTGATTTTGCAGTTTAAGATGAAAAACGATCGCCTTTGGTTACGCAGTGATGCATTGGCAGGTTCAATTCAGCGTGGCAAGTCGGTGCAGGAAGATCAAATTTTGGGTGATCATTTACTCAATAGTGAAAAAGATATGCGTGAACATCAGTTCGTGATTCATTCAATCTGCGATCGCTTGCAAAGTATGGGCGCTGAGATTGATCCGCAAGTAAATACTGGTTTGCTCAAGCTTTCAAATGTGCAACATCTACATACACCGATTACCGCGCAAATCAGTAATTCTGACTGGTTGATTGCCCTCGATATTTTGCAACAGTTACACCCGACGGCTGCTGTTGGCGGTGAGCCTAGAGATCGAGCAGTTTGTTTTATGCAGCAATGGGAAGCTTGCGATCGCGGTTGGTATGCAGCACCAATCGGTTGGCTAAATGGCAATGGTGAAGGGACTTTTGGCGTGGGAATTAGAGCAGGATATATCCAAGGCGATCGGGCTAGAATTTTTGCAGGCGCAGGTATTGTCGCTAACTCGCAAGTTGAAAATGAACAAAGTGAAACCACAATTAAATTTGCAGCTTTGTTAAAAGCTTTAGGCGCAATGTAATTTACATTCTAAATTTATGAGAACAATAGAATCAATTCTTGCTGATATTGATCAACTCAAAGCAGAGCTAGATATTTTGCGTCAATCTTTAGACAATGCCACAATTAAAGAAGCGTTAGAAGTTGAGTTTTTGTATGAAAGTAATCGTATCGAAGGTAATACTTTAACTTTGCGGGAAACTCAGTTAGTTATCAATGAGGGAATGACGATTAGTGGTAAGAGTATGCGTGAGCATTTAGAAGCAATTAATCATAAAGAAGCTATCTTATTTATTGATGATCTTGTTTCTCAAAAGTTAGATTTATCAGGATATATTATTAAACAAATTCATGGAATTGTCCTGTATGGTATTGATCGCGAAAATGCAGGAGTTTATCGCAAGTTACCCGTAGCGATCGCAGGAAGTAAGCATTTACCGCCACAACCCTATTTATTACAGGATCTGATGGAGGATTATTTCCAATTCTATAATCAGGAAAAAGATAATCTGCATCCAGTAGTTTTAGCAGCAGAAATGCACGAAAGGTTAGTGACTATTCATCCTTTTATTGATGGTAATGGTAGAACTTCGCGCTTAATTATGAATTTAATTTTGTTGCAATATGGTTTTCCATTAGCAATTATTGGTGGGGATTATGATAGTCGGATGGCTTATTACGATGCTTTAGAAAAGGTGCAATCTGAGAATAATAAAGAAGATTTTATTTTGTTAATTGCTGAAAAGGTTTTATTTGCTTTGAAAAGATATATAAACATATTAAGCCCCTCAAGAATCAGGCCATAGATCAAACAAATTTAAAATATTTTAGTTTTTAGCAGCTAATTCAGGACAGAGAAAATTGAGACTAACACCATGATTGGCTAAAGCTATCTCGTAGTTCCGTCAATCAGAGTCAACGGCATTGGCGATCGCAGGTTTTGCATGATGAGTTAGGGCAACGGCAACAAATTTGCGATCAGACTTATCAAAACTTTTAAGAGATTCTGATTGTGGAAACTCCTCAAACTCGTATTCTGAAATTTGTTTGATAGCAACTTGCTCACAATGCTTACGATTTGCCTGATTCTTCAAAAGCCAATAAAGAAATCTATCTCCTACCTCTGGTTGTCCTTTTTCAGAGACATTATTTTTATACTCTTTAAGAATTAGCCAACTTTTGTCAATTACTAAGATGCCTGATTTTTGTAACCTATTTAAGTATTTAACGCAAGAATTTATACATTCTAATGAAGCTTGCGGCGCTTTATTTTTTCCATTTGCGACAACAAGAACATTTGTATCTACAATATGATACATTTTCAATCTCCAACATTTATTTGACGTTTGATAGCAGCTTCAGTCATAGCAACAGCATCTCCCATTGAATCACCAAAGAAACTATCAGGATAATTACAAATATTGCCGTAGTCATCAATATCAAGGGTAACTAATTCTGAATTCCCTAAATCGTTCATTTTGCAAAAATAAAGTGCGGCATCATCATTAGTAAATCTATCTTTTTCTTCAGCCATGCGTCTTTGCAAACGTGTTAGTAAATGTTCACTATGACTTTCAATAATGATTTGGATATTGCGAGTTTTGATGACTTCGATAAATATATCGGCGAGTCCTGCTTGGACTGAGGGATGTAAATGGATTTCGGGTTGTTCAAATATGAGGGTCGCGCCTTTTGGTACGTAGTAACATAAAACTAAAATTGGTAAAACTTGCGAGACTCCAAACCCAACATCAGTAATTAATACTTCTGCGGAATTAGGCGATCGCTGTACCAATATTTCATAATCACCACGATTTTGAGTAATTCTATTCAACCAAAAATTTTCAATCAAGCCTAGTTTTTTAATCAACCAGGCACGCGCTGAAAGCGCATTGGTCATAGTCTCCAGGGTGGAAAAGCTCTTCGAGCTGATGATGAACAGCGTGGTTTCGGCATTCAGTTTTTTTAGCGTTTCGGCAAGATGCGTGCCATCTATGTTGGAAACAAAATGCGCGTGCAGGGTAGGGCTGGAATAGGATTTGAGTGCCTCGCACACCATCAACGGGCCGAGGTC
>JAYVVP010000158.1:0-4883 GCA_043786935.1 Pseudanabaena sp.
TGGTCAGATATGTAATCTATGGCTGGAGGCAACTCTTTACCCAGTTCGCTTTCTACGTCATCCCATACTTCGCTGCTAACATCATGAATCAGGCACAACAGAAATTTCTCGGTTGCACCTAATTCTTCAAATTCGTCGTAGTACCATGAAGTGCCAATCGGGTCTATTGGTATATAGTCTGTACGTTCCAAATCTGTCATTACTAATGGTAAAGGAAAGAACTGCTCGTCCACTAAAGTTAGAAATTCGATTTCTTTCTCGCTATAGTCTTCGGGTTTTGCAAAGGCTAGGCTGGCTGTGGTTTGCTGATATTTCTCTGGATAGTAATGCTGATATAGTCGCAACATATTTGTACGTTGCTGCATGGATTCAAGGTAATCGGCGGCTCTTTCAGATGTATGGGAACACATCCACTGGAATTTGGCTTTGTCCATTTTAGAATCCTCTGATTGCCGCAGGGGCAGCGATCGGGTGCGCCTTTTTTAAGTTGTCTAGCGATCGCTGCAATAAACAACTATTTTGCTTGGATACAGTTGTCGCTTCAGTAAAGTTTTCTAGTTCAATTTCACCGATTTCGATTAGTTGCTGTCCTTGCCGCTCATGCTGCTCGATCTCCCATAGTATTTCTAGCAAGGGATTGATAAATTCACTGGCTGTAATCAAACTGGTCAGGACTAGCTCGGACATACTTAGCCCTTTGGTCCTGCTTGTTTACAGATATCCACGAGGACATCTCCATTTGCTTGAACTGTTCGCCGAATTTGTGAGTTTTTGATTCCTTCAAAATACTGACTGAGAGTAGCCTTGATTTGCTCATCACTGCTGCCAATTTCAGGTGGCACTGGAATCGTTTGTCCTTCAACTTTGATGCTGTAGTTAGGAGTAGTGGTTGTATTCATAGTTGTAATGTTTGTTGTTGAGCTTTAGAAGATGGATCTGTTTTTCTTGGCAAGATGGAAAATTCGGGCTTTGCGGGTAGTTTGTGTTCTTCCTCATCTGATGTATCGGGTTGAATTGGACAGGCTAGGTCGCTGTCAGCATAGGCTCGGATGATTTCTGCTAGTGGCTCTGGGATCGGCGTTAGTGCTGATAAGGCGATCGTGCGGATTAGTGGTCTTCCCAAATCTCGACAAATGGAAATAATCACTAGCCTTTCTGGTGATTGTTCAGTTTCAGGTAAGATTTCAATGCATAGCCGCAGTCGGCTTTGATCTAGGTCTATTGCTTTGTTGGTCATGGCTTTCACGCTATTGAACTTATACGCTTTTACACAAGCACTGGCGCTAGCCTATTTGTTCTAAAAATTCATAGCATCGGACTTCCCTATTGTAAAAAAAAGCAAAACCCTCGCAGTGAGGATTTTGCTTTTTCTACTTAGGCTGCGGTTTTCATACGTTTTGGCTGGGATTTGATGCCAACGGGGATAGGACTGTGCGAAGGGAAAACCCGCAGATGCGCTTCTGTAAATACCCGAAACTTCGCTGTATGATTCTTGCCGCTATTATTCGCAACCAGATAAACTCTTGCGTCAACGATCGCTTCAATTGTCGCATCAGGCAATTCTGGCCGTGGATATAATGGAAACTCAGCGCTGCGCTCCTGTAAGAATAATTCCACAAGACTCATAAACTTCTGCTTAGCTTGTAGAATGTCGATACCAACAATCAGTTTTGCTCTAGACCATGTTACAAATGCTTGTTGCTCCATGCTGTCACTGCTCTTGGGTTTGCAACTCCATTGAACACCTTTTTTCGAGACTCGTGGCGATAGTAAACATTGATAGCCTTTATGTGAGTAAATCATCGTAACCTTCTTTTTATCTAGTTGGGCATGAACTTCAAGCGATAGCGATAAAAAAAGAACAAACATTCGCTTGCGGCAAATATTTGTTCTTTTTTAGAGAAGTTGTTTCAGAGAGAGGATTAGCAAGGTAAATTCTCTCTGAAATAGTTAGCTAAAAATCATCATCGTATGCAGCAGTTTGCTCATATTCTTCATCAGCATCATCGGCATTCTTTCGCTCAACATCAATAAAGTTAAGAGATTGGGCGCTGATGACAGTACGTGCATGATGCTTCTTATCTTTCTTAGATTGATATTCTTCTGGTTGGGATAGGACTCCCACTACTTCCACAAAACGTCCTGATTGAGCACGTTCTTCTGCATACTCGGCAGTACCATTCCAGCAAACGACTTTTACCCAAAGTGGCTCTTGGTCGATCCAATTGCCATCTTTATCTCTGCGAGGTTTGGGCTGTACAGCAAGGCTAAAGTCTAATACATCCTTGCCGCTAGTTCTAGTTTGACGTACTTCGGAGACAGCGCCAATGTAACCAGAGAGAACTACTGAATTTGTTGAATTACACATCGATTTAAACCTATTTAGGAATCACTTCATGAGCTTCTACGCGATAGCGTTTCCATTTCCATAAATGCCATAACTCTCTAGCAGATTATTTGCTAGAGAGTTATAGTTGGCTTTAAATCTAGAATTCAAGCTGAGTGTTAATATCACTGGCAATCAGGGAATATTGTCCTGGGTGTCTAGAAGATGAGATGTCGATCAGGTTTTGAGCAAGTTCAACTGCATATCCTTTTACGCCCAGCCATTCACGCATTAAGGCTTCGCACACTTCTTTAATTTGCAATGCGGTCATGTTTTCACTGCTGAATTTTGGCTTTTGTCCAGTGGCATCGGCTCCATACAGGTCGATGCTTGCTTCAATCACTTTGCCCGTTGATTGTTGGGTCACGGCTAAAAGTGCCTTAAATGCTGCTTTAGCTGGGTTATCTTGTCTGCTGGTTGCTGGTTGAGCAAATGGTTCAGGACTGGGAATATGAGCCTCAATGACTGTGGCGACATGACCATTAGTACTAGCGATCTCGGCAACATGACCGTTGGTACTGGCGATCGCGGCGACATGACCGTTGGTACTTGCCATTTGGGAAACATTGTCGTTGCTAGCAACTGCGGCGATCGCATAGGCAGGTTGCTCCTGTACTGCATATGTTGCTGGTACTGCAACATTAGGTATGGCTATATCCCTCGTTGAGACAACTGGTGCTGGGCTAGGGGATGATGTGTCATTCAACCAATTCTGAACAATCTCTGCAAATTTTTTGCCTGGCTTGGGATAGATGCCACTGCTGATTTCAGGACATCTACTTTTGGAGATCATCAAGGTGTTTTGGTCGTCCAATAATCCACAGATGTCTAGTTCGTATTCACTGCCTTCCTTTTGAATCGGGGCTGTGCCAATCTTGCGAACACTGGTCATTTTCTGTTTGCCAGAAATTTCGGTAGCTCCATATTCATATTCGATTTTTGAACGCATCGTGGCGATGATGTGGCAACTTGAACTGATGATTTTGTCCCATAGTTGGCGTTCTATGGGGCGGACTTTTGCCCAGTTGCGGACATCGCTGCCAACTACGTCTAGTTCCGCGTACCATGCGTGGGACAGGGAGTCGATAATCAAGTAATCAAATCCTGATTCTTCGGCACTTTCAATCGCGTTGTAGTATTGGCTTGGTCCGAATTTGCTTAGTTCGAGTACCTCGAAGTTAAACAAGTTGCCATACTTGCGGCTTGAACCATGTTCGGTGTCAATCAATCCAATTCTTTTGCCCATGCATGATGCTAGTTGCAAGGCTGTGTAGGTTTTGCCACATCCTGGTGGACCATATAGAGCCATCCGTAGTTTGATGTTTTCTTTGGTCGCTTTCTGAAATGAGTAAGTCATAGGTAATTTTCCTTATATGTAAATATCAATGGATTTCTTCTAGAGAGCCTCGCTAGAGGACTGATGCAAGTCTCTATGCGTGACTTTCTAGAATTGGTTAGATCGTGAAGAGACTCTCTATTTCTGAGTCATCGTTGAGGTTGTCTATCGTGGTGTAGCGATCGCATAAGTCGCCAATCGTTGCCTCGGCAGTGGAAAGATTGCCACTGGTAATCAGGAGGCCGTAGCAACTAAATTCATACTTTTTCTTGGCTTGTTGCCACTGTTCTATAAAGTCCTCTGATGGTGTATCTAGTCCATCGGTAATTAGCACGACATCGGCTTTTCGAGATTTTTCATGCTGTTTAATAGACTCTAATGCTCCTGTCAAGGCGGCGGTAAAACTCGTATCATTACCGTTGTAGAATTTTTCGATACAGTCAAGGACGCGGTTGGGATCTGGTGCGGTTCCTGCAAAATCATCTGTTCGCTCAACTCTTCCCGTGAAGTGCAAAATACGGCAATGACGCTTTTGCATTACGGCGATACTCAGTAATGCTAGGGCTACGGCTTTACTCCAAATCTCGGCGCTTCCTGCCATTGAGCCACTAGAATCCAGACAGATGACAATTGGTCCTTTGGCTAGTGGTTCGCGGCTAATTAGTTCGCGTTGCAGCAGCGATCGTTCGATGAAACCTTGGGCAAATACTGGAAACAGGGCGGGAATTGTGAGCTTGACTAGTTCACAGGGTAATAACCTCGTTAAGTCATTGCCTGTGGTTACACCAATCATTTCTGTCCGTCCTTCAATCACTTTGGAGCGCTGCATCTTGGCGGCGATCGCAATTTTCTTGCCCGCAAGTTGGGCGATCGCTTGTAATTTGGGTGCTGCTTGTAGTCTTTGCGCTAGTTGCAGTTTGTCCGCAACTTTTAATTTCTCCTCGGTCGTGCGATCGCTGCCACCACCAAGAGCAGCTAAGCTTTCTTCCATAATTTCTAAGTCAGCTTCGGCTCTCGCTATGCCAATGATTAAGGCGGCTCCTATTTTTGTCTCGGTAATTGAGTCAGCATAGTCTTCACAGGCTTTTCGGGTAGCGATACCTTTTTGCTTCAACCCTTGCACCATTTGCATGAGTTCAGATGTGGGCGGTTGCCCTGCGA
>JAYVVP010000159.1:0-13182 GCA_043786935.1 Pseudanabaena sp.
GTTGGGCTTTCTTGGTCACAGTTGTTTTCTATTCGATATGTCTTTTAACTGGCTTCAAATATACTTTTGTGTGTCTCACTTGACGGAACCAGTACCAGAAATCATCATCACCTCCAAATCCTCAACAGCGGTAACCGATATGGGACTTGTTTCGCCAGAAAATAGCGTCATTTCTCCAAAGAACTCACCAATTTTTACAATTAACATCTCGTGATTGTGGTCAATCGCATCCTTGAGCGTCATCATCGCGCTACCCAAAACAACTACATATAGTGAGTTGTTTTCTGTACCTTGCTTGATTACAGTTTCGCCTATACCAAAGTGCTGTAACGAAATCCCCGCTGCTGTGTCTCTATCAATGGATTTATTGAGTGGCACAAAGGCAGGGAGTGATTGTAAGCTTTCGTTGAATTTTTTGGAGGTTCCTTCTGCATGAGAAGTTGGTCCATGAAAATGATAGAGGGTGCGCGTTGGAAAGGGAATTGTTAAGCTATTGCGCTGTGCTGCATACCAGAGACGACTCATAAGGCGATCGCGGATTTCTTCTAGCTGACTATAATCTGCGATAAAAAACTTTACTTCATAAGTGATTGAAGAATCATCATAGGAAATTGTAAAAATATGTGGGTCGGGATTTTTGAGTATTCCTTCAGTTTCTAAGGCTGTGCTGTGCAGAACATGCTTAACCAAGTTTGGCGGATCTTTATAAGAGAACCCAACGCGGATGCGTTCTGCATGAAGGGATTGAGGACGGCTAAAATTACGAATAATTTCGTTACCCATCAGTTTGTGCGGAATAATTACCATCTCTCGCTCGAAAGTGATTAAGCGCACGGCTCGCCAGTTGATATCGATCACTTGACCTTGGATATCGCCAACTTCCAGCCAGTCACCCACTGAGAACGGACGCTCAAATAGCAGGGCAATGCCTGACATAACGCTGCCTAGGGTATCCTGAAGTGCTAAGCCAATTACGATAGAACTTACTCCCAAAGCTGTAACTAATCCTGCTAAGTCCGCTTTCCAAACTGTCGCTAGCACGATCGCTGTTCCTAGTAGTACTAAAAATAGGCGAAAAAGATCGATTAACAGTTTGGGAACTCTTGCTCGCCAAGTGTCGGCTTTAGCTTGCTCAAAAATGATGGCATTGAGCAAAGAGAGCGAGGCATGGAGGACACAAACCCAAAAGAGAGTTTGGACGCTCTTGACGATCTCATCACTAGCAGGGCGCTGGAGGATATATTGCACAAACAACATGAAAGCAAACATCGGTAATACGAAGTTTCGCACGACTTGTAAAGTGGCGGCGATAGGTCTACGTCGGTGTTGCAAACGATAAATAACTTCGCCGAGAATAATTATGGATAGAGCTAATCCGACGATTAAAGCGATCGCCCAAATAAATAAATAATTGGAACTAGGTTGAAGCATGGCTTTTTAAAAGTTATCTGGTTTTTATCGTGCTTTTGAGTTGCCAAGCTTGGAAGATATTACTGCCACTCTCTACTTTGGTGGCGAGTGGCACAAACTCATAAAGGTCGCACAGCCGATTGTAAATGTCGCTAGAAACTAAAATTGCGCTTTCGGGACAAGCCGACTTTAATGCACTGGCAATATTAATCGTGTCGCCCCATACATCGTAAATAAATTTATTTCTGCCGACGATCCCTGCCACGATATCACCTGAGTTAATTCCTAAGCTAATATTTAATTGGAAGCCGCGTTCTTGGCTAAAACGTCGTACAATCGCTTGCATTTCTAGAGCAAAATCAATTGCGCGTTTGTCATGATCGAGATAGGGAACTGACAAACCACAGACTGCCATATAGCTGTCACCGATGGTTTTAATTTTCTCCATACCATAGCGATCGGCACTCTCATCAAAGCTGGTCACCAGATCATTGAGAATACTAACAATTTCGTAAGCAGTGAGAGAATCAGATAACTTCGAGAAACCAGTTAAATCAGAAAACAAAACTGCCACATTAGAAACGCTCTCGGCAATATTTTTCTCGCCTTGCTTGAGTCGCTTCGCGATCGCCGCAGGAAAAATACTCAGCAATAATTGTTCGTTTTCGCGATTTTTTTCTTCTACTAGATTAGTCTGATCACGCAAGCTCAACACCATCGCATTAAATGATTGGGCAAGTTCGCCAAATTCATCTTCAGTTTCTAAAACAGCGATCGTGTCCAATTGCCCTGACGCAACTTTACGAGCGCTTTCAATTAATTGATTAATCGGTTGTACAAAAAAGGAAGCCATTGCCATCGCCAACAAAATTATTAGCAGCATCAAAAGTGTTGCCGAAATCAATAATTGGCGCTCAAAATCATAAATTGGTGCATAGGCTTCTGCCAAATCGATTTCTGATAAAATCGCCCAGTTCAATCCTTCTATTTGCAATGGAACATAAGAACTCAAAACAGGAATATCACGATAGTCACGAATGATTTTGATTCCTTGCTTGCCGATCAGTGACTCCTCAACGGCAGGAGTACGAACTTTCTGTTCCAGAATTGAAGTTTTATACTGACGAATACGATTGATAGTTTCTTTGTTCACTCCTAATGTAATTAGGGTTTGAATATATTCTTTAGGAGTTTCTACTAAAAAGCGCGAAACCGATCGCATAAGATAATCTTGACCGACTAAATAAGTTTCGCCACTTTTGCCTAAGCCATCACCTTCCCATTTGCGATTGCCCGTCATCACATTATTAATCTCATCCACTGGCATTTGAATTGCTAGCACACCAACAAATTTGGATTGATTATTTAATTGACTATTTAGTTGACTGTAGATAGGAGATGCGATAAAGGCAGCAGGAGCGCCATAGGAAGGAGTATAAGCTTCAAAATCGATAACTCTAGCGTAACCTTTTTCTTTAGAGCGTCGCACAGATGCAACTAAACGCGCAAGATTGCTATCGTTATAGGCTCCCGTTATAAAGTTAGTTGTGAAATCTGTCTCTTTGTAAACTGTATAGACGACCGTTCCCTGAGGATCGATGAGGAACATATCGTAATAGCCAAACTTCTCAATGATATTCCGAAAGATGGGATGATATCGTTCGTGAACTCGGCTATATTCACTGTCATCATTAGCTTTATCTAATAAATGTTTTTTACTGATCGCATTAGGATTTGCCGCGATGTAATGATATTGCAGATAGTTACTAGCAGTGGATTCTGGTAAAAATGAATTGAGAACGGGAGAACCCTGTTCAGTTTTAGCTAACTTAGGCAGAAATTCATTTTGATAATAAGCCCTAATTTTTGGCGGCGTATCGGCTGGTAGGCTCACGGTGTCAAGCTGTCGATAGGCATTTGTAAATTCTGCAATCGCCATACCAATTGACGGATCGTTACTCAGGGTTTGAATATGATTGCGAGTGATTTTGAAATAGGATTCGATTTGATAGGCTTTGGAAGCTCGAATGCTAGTTAATTGATTAAAAACGCGATCAGTCAGATTTGATTGTCCGCTTCGATACCCCAAATAGGCAGTGACTACAATCGAGCTACTGCTGACCGTAAGCAACATCACAATCAGTTTTGATTTGATACTCAACCAGTTGAATTTAAACCATTGCATACTAAAAATCGGTTATTCACTTATGAAAAAAAAGCCCCTAGAGCCTTTCTTTCATAAGTTCATTATTAAGAGCAATGTATTTTAGGTTGAAAATTTTTAAGAAAATGTTAGTGGATAACCCAGCTAGCCATAAAAAACGGCACTTAGTGCCGTCTCTTCATTTATAAATACGCATCAATTAAGCCATGTTGCAGTGCGTAGCGTACCAATTCGGTGCGGCTGCTTGTACCAGTTTTACCGAATAACCGACTCACATATTTTTCAACATTGCGAATCGTTGTGCCAAGGCGTTTAGCGATTTCTTTGTTCATTAAGCCCTCAACCACCAGTTCTAAGACGCTCTGTTCACGCGGTGTAAATTCAATTTTGATCGGTGGTGGCGTGACATTGATCGCTGGCTTTTGCTTAAGTAGGGCTTTGATTTCGGCAAGTTGACCTGCTAGATCGGTCATTTCCGATGTGTTGCTATTGGCGGTAACTGCTTGCATCGTCCGTCGTGCAATCAAATTTTCGGCGATCGCTACTAATTCATCAGGATCAAATGGCTTAGACAAATAGGCATCACAGCCAAAGTTATAGCCTTCGATGCGATCTTTGGTCATGCCTTTAGCAGTGAGAAAGACGACAGGCACATTCAAAAATCGCACATCTTCGCGCATTTGCTTCAGGAATTCATAACCACTTACTTGCGGCATCATGATGTCCGAAATCACGAGATCGGGTGTAGTTTGTTCTAGCAATTGCCATGCATCGCGGGCATTGTTGGCAACTTGTACGGCAAAGCCACTATCTTCGAGATATGCTTGCACAGCCTCTCTCAATCCCGGTTCATCATCTACAAGCAGGATATGTCCTGACATATTTACTCTTTTCGTTCTGCGATCGCAATATTAACCACTATATAGCAATCGCTCTAACAATTAAAATATCCAGAAATTTACCAGAAAATGGCTTAAGCTCTCTGCCTGTCAAGACTAATAATGACAATACTTTGCCCCACCTCTCCTGAGATTAACGTTATTATGGATAGTGTGGCTAATTTGTAATTATATGACTCAAACATCCCTTCCTCCTTTACCAACCCAAGCACCACAACCCAAGCAATTATTCATCCCTGAAAGCCCTAAGCCCAATTTTTTGTCGGCTGACTTTCGACAAGAAGTGGTGGCTCTGACTACGCGCCTATTTATTCAATTGCGTCGCCGTCCTACTACTTTGATAGCAGGAGTGGTGCAGCCATTGATGTGGTTGCTGTTGTTTGGGGCTTTATTTAGTGGGTTGCCTGAAGGTTTAGTTGGTGATGGGCAGACCTATGTCCAATTTTTGGCAGCAGGAATTATTGTGTTTACAGCGTTTAGCAGCGCTCTCAATTCGGGATTGCCGATGCTGTTTGATCGCGAATTTGGTTTTCTCAATCGGATCTTAGTCGCGCCCTTAGTTTCGAGATTTTCGATTATTGTCGCTTCTGCAATTTTTATCATTTCTCTGAGTCTGATACAGACGATTGCGATCGTTACAGTGAGTGGATTAATGGGCGCAGGTTTGCCGAGTTTAAGTGGCTTAACCGTGATGGCGCTGATCTTAACTCTGCTAATTGTCGATTTTACAATGCTGAGTTTAGGACTTTCCTTTGCTATGCCAGGGCATCAAGAGATGCTTGCATTTATTTTCTTAGTTAATTTGCCATTGATGTTTTCCAGTACAGCTCTTGCTCCGCTTGCATTTATGCCAACTTGGTTGCAATGGATTGCTAGCCTCAATCCTCTATCTTGGGCGATCGAACCAATTCGCTATGTGTATAGTCACAGCACATGGGCATGGGATAGCGTAGTTTTTACTGCGCCTTGGGGAAATATGACGATTTTTAATGCTGCGATCGCCTTATTAAGTTTCGGTGTATTTGTGGGTCTATTAATTCGCGGTACTTTGCGCCGAGGCGTAGCATGATTGCGGAAACAGGCGAAGAAGTCTATCCTTTACCTGATGTTCAACCATTTGCTGATAACTGGTCATATCTCAAAGCAGAACTTGCTTGGCTAGATCGGATGTTAATGAGAGCGCTTGCCAAGCAACGCCTAAACAATCAGGAAATTGATCGGGTTGCTCGCTCACCTGTTGACCGCTCAACTAGTCATTGGTGGAAAGGCTTTATTGCGATTGACCCATCTAAAGGCGGTAGTCTCGCTCCTAAAAACTTACCCCAGATCCATCATCCGCTTGGACGCTATGGCGATCGCCTTGAAGCCAATCGAGAGAATAATATTCGCTTAGCGATTCCTACTTTGTGCGATCGCTTAGAGCTAGGTCATTTTGAGCGCGATCTGTTAATTTTGGCGATCGCTCCCGAAATCAGCCGCCGTTACGAAAAGCTTTATGCTTATCTCAATAACGATGAGACTAACTGTAAACAACCTACTGTCGATCTCGCCCTCCGCCTCTTTTGTCGCTCCGATGCAGAATGGCGCAATGCTCGACTTACTCTCGCCGCCCAGTCTCCATTGATCAAGCGTAAAATCATCCAGTTATATCCACCAGTCAATAGCACAGCGCGATCGCTTCTTGCTAAAGCGATGTTGATTAGTGACAAAGCGGTCACTTATTTGCTTAGTGAAGATTTGCCAATAGAGGCGATCGTGCCAAAACCAAGAGTTAAAAAATAGATGTTGTATCCATACAAGTCATCGATTAGCTGATCAGATTTTATACATCCCTAAATTTAAAAAAGGGCATGAATATACATCAAGTTTAAAGGTATTATCACGCTTACTTTGTTCACGATTATGGTGATTACGGCGATCGCTACATCAGTAATGTGTTCACCATTAATCAATTTTTTGCTAGTTCCATTTAAAACATCTAAAGCATAAAAAACAAAAAAGGAGCGAGCTTAGCTCACTCCTCTTTGTTGGCGAATTACTGGAAGACAATAGGAACGTCTAGCTTTTCGCAGAAGTTAATCATTGATGGCTGACTTTCGCTACCGTCAGCAAATTTAGCTTTGATCCATTGGTTGCACAATTCATTGCCAGTGGAACTACCCCAAACCATTTTAGTGCTTTCCCCCGGAGCAATACCTGTGCCAACATCAGCAATTTCCCAAGTCTTATTTGGCTCACCTACAAACAATTTTTTGATAGTAGAGTTACTACTATTTTTTACATGGAAATACCATTCCTCAGCAGAAGCGGAAGTGGCATTTGCCACTAAGCTAAAGGCGATCAGGCTTGCAGAAATCAAAAAACTTTTTTTGATCATTGTTCTAAATCTTTTAAAGTAGGTAACTTCTTGAATATAAACTATAAAATCTTATTTCCAACATATTCCGACAATCTTATAACTTTTTATAACTTTTGACCTGCATAAGCTGTGACTTTTATTGTTCAATCTATTCAATATCGACCTTATCAGCTTGCTTTTCGTGAACCCTTGCGGACAGCTTCAGGAATATTTTCCCATCGACAAGGATTTGTGATTGAGATTAGCGATCGCCAATCTGACTGTGAAGTTCAGCATTTTGGCTTAGGCGAAGCAGCCCCACTTGATGGTTTTGGAATGGAATCTCTGATCGAAACGGAAAGGACTTTAAGAGAAGCTCAGCGATCGCTTATTAATGTAGAAATTCAAAATCTGAGCAATATTCAAAACTTACTCAAATACTATGATTGTACACCTGCTGCTAAACATGGGATTGAGCTAGGATTACTCCATCTATTATCGCAAGATCAAGGTATATCACTTTCACAGTTGCTAGCAAATTCTTGTTCTGGCAAAGTTCGCGATCGCGTTGCCGTGAATGCCGTAATTGGAGCGATCTCTTCTGAACAAGCATCTCTAAAAGCAAGAGAATATATACAGCAAGGTTATCGTTGTCTCAAAATCAAAGTGGGAAGTGAGGATTTTGAAGCAGATTTGCGAAGAGTGGAAGCAGTGCGATCGCAAGTTGGTAATTCTATCCAAATCCGCATTGATGCCAATCAAGCATGGTCAGTAACTGAAGCGATCGCCAATTTAAAAAAGCTAGAACTACTCCAGATAGAATATGTCGAGCAACCCATTGCGGCGGCTAATTTGTCAGGTATGGCAGAAGTTAGGCGATCACAATCAATTTTGGTCGCCGCCGATGAATCGGTAAATAATATTTTACAATTGCAGCAAGTGATTAAGGCTAAAGCTGCCGATATTATTATTCTCAAACCAATGGCGATCGGTGGAGTCTTAACTGCTTATCAGGCAGCAATGATCGCATTTCAAGCTGGGTTAGATGTTGTCGTCACCACCACAATTGATGGGGCGATCGCGCGTCAAGCTGCCTTTGCTTTAGCTGCCGCCCTGCCAATAAAAAGAGCTTGCGGCTTAGCCACAGGCTCTTTACTAATCGAAAAGTACTAATCGAAAATAATTTCAACTAGCGCCTTGCTATTTAATCAACTGACAAAGCAGACTGACTAAATATTAATTACGCCTTAATTACGCCTCGATTGAGATGTTTCTTGGAAAATTTGAATTGCGTTAAGTGGATCGCTGATGAAAGTACCCGATTTATTGACTTTTTGAGGCGAGGCGTTGGAATTACCAGGAATGACTGGCTCTGTAGCGCCAACTTCAAAATTGACGTTTTGAATCTTGAGACTAGAATTAGGCAAGTCTTTGTTTGGTGAAAACTGATCGGTATTAGTTGGCGAAATTACTTGTCCCTGCGCTGGTCGCAATAGATCAGCATCACCCTTTTGAGGCAGAATCGATCCATTCTGCTGCGCCCATGCAGGAGTGATCGTAGTACTAGCGATCGCCAAGATTGCGATTGTTGAAAATTGAGAAATGTATTGATAATGTCTGTTCATAAATCCCACGCATTGGCAGTCCGCAAAGTTAACTACATAGTTCCTCATTATATTCCTAGAGACTAGACACCTTAAAGTGTCACGACTAATCTTTAGGTTTAATTACGTTTTTAAAACCTAATACCAACAAAATATTCGTAATGGTTAAAAATGACTCAGCGCTACCATGTAACCAATCAACATTTGCTAAAGCCTCGCCATATTGTGACTGGGCATAAAGCCCTGCAGGAATTGTAATCGCCACAAAAACTAAGGTTCCATAAAATCCCCAAAGTCCTAGTTTTGGAAATTGTTTTGATTTAGTCGCAAACCAGAGAAAGGCAAGGTAAGGAAATAAAGATAATCCGAATAAAGCTTCTTTTGGCATAATTGTATGAAATTGTCATCTAAATGAAAGTTAGCGAGTCACTTTTAACCATTACGAATATGCAATACGTTCTGATTATTCACGAAGTTGTGAACTATCCAGCTTGGAAAGAGATTTTTGATGATGCGGCTGAGATTCGCAAAAAAGCTGGCGAGCTATCTTATCAAGTTCTCAAGTATCAAAACGACTCAAATAGAATTGTGCATTTTTCAGCATGGGCTTCTATTGATGATGCTAAGAGATTCTTTGAGTCCCCTGAACTTGTCGAAATTAGAGCAGAAGCAGGTGTAAAGTCTCCTAATTTTATTTACTTGGAAGAGATTGAAGCAGGAACTCTATAAATTGCCAAATGATTGCTAAGTCCTCGCAAGCGATTTATGCTACGCGTCACTACTTTTAGGGGATATTTTCCAAATGAGATAAGCCGCGATCGCTAAAGTAGTATTGCCGATTAAAGTCAAAAATGCTTGCACAGTTACGAGCCATTCCAACGAGTCAGCATTATCAAAAAAGTGCCATGTAACAGCGCACATCGCACTAACTAAAGCAGGAAACATCGCCCATGCTAAACCACGCCAACCGCGATTTGGATGTTGCTTGTCATATGTCCAAATGAGCCAAATTGCTAAAGTCCACTCGATTACGCTAGAAATATGAATTACCCATGTGGGCAGAGATAAAGAATGCATGACTAATGTTTTGCCTCTCGCATAGCTAAAAATTCGCGAATTTGCCGATCGCTTGGTTGTCCAGAGATTGCTCCTACATCTAAAGTAGACAAAGCTCCTGCGGCGCAAGCATAGGCGATCGCTTGATTTACAAACTTAGAATCGAGCAAATTGGTAAGCGGATGATCATAAATCTTATGAATAAAGGCAGCTAAAAAAGCGTCGCCTGCGCCAGTTGTATCGGTTGAGTAAACTGGAAAAGTTGCATGTTTGCCCTGCTTCTCGCCTAAATAATAGCGACAATCTTGATCACCATTAGTAATTACAATCCCTTCGAGATGATTATAAGCTTGAGCGATCGCGGCGGGGCTGGTTAACCGAAATAGCAGCTTTGCCTCATCCTCAGTCATTTTCAGGAAATCAGTGTACTTTAATAAAACTGGCAATAGCTTAATCATTTGTTCAGGATTTGTCCAAAACATCGAACGCCAGTTGACATCAACTATTACTTTTATAAAATACTGATCGGCAAGTTTGAGCGCTCGCCCGATCGCCCTTGATGTTTGAGGACTAGACAAACCTAGCGTACCTAATACTAGAAACTTAGCATCAGCAAATAGATGCTCAGGCAAGTCTTTTGCTGACATCAAGGTATCCGCAAATATAGTCTGCTCATCACCATTAAAGCGATCAAAACTGCGATCGCCATTAGCATCGCGAGTGACATATACCTCGCGAGTGGTGGACTCAGGATGCACTTGCACGCCCGAAGTCTCTACACCTGATGCGCCCAATTGCTTAAGCAAATTAGTCCCTGCATCATCTTGACCGACGCAGCTAATTAAGCTTACAGGTGTTCCTAACTTTGCTAAACCACAAGCAACATTGGCAGGCGCTCCACCAAAAAACGGTTTCCAAGAGCTAACTTGCTCATAGGGTACGCCTATGTCTTCAGCTATTTGATCGATTAGGACTTCGCCAAGGCAAATTACACGCGACATAAGCGGACTTTACAACATTTTCGACTTTCGCGCTTCAATAATAGCAAGAGCCGAATCCACTTTGTCAGGAAATACGACAACTAAACTACTTTGAGGAGCGCTATCCAAGGCTGCTGTGAGAGCTTCTGTTTCGTCAAGAATTGTAATACAAGGAATATCATCGTTTATCTCAGCGATTCCTTGACGCAAAAGGTTAGCTACAACACGAGGTTCGCGTCCACGTAGATCTTTATCCTCTTTAATAAAAATCCGATCAAACATATTGGCCGCTAATTGTCCTAACTCGATAATGTCCTCATCGCGGCGATCGCCAGGTGCGCCAATAATGCCGATGCTTTCACCTTCCCATTTTTGAATGAAATCGGCGATCGCCTTAAATCCCGCAGGATTATGAGCATAATCAACTAACGCATGAAACTTTCCTAAATCAAATAGATTCATCCGTCCTGGAGTTTGTTCACTAGAAGCAACAAAACTGGCTAAAGCTTGGCGAATCTGCTCGATTGGTACATCTTGAGCAAATGCAGCAAGACTTGCCGCTAGAGAATTTTGAATCATGAAAGCAGCGCGACCGCCGAGAGTCAAAGGTACATTTACGGCTTCTTCAATCCGTAGTTTCCAATCGCCTTTCAAAATTGTTAAATAACCGCCTTCATATACAGCTGCTAGTCCACCTTGCTCAATGTGTGAGCGAATCAGAGGGTTATCAGGATTCATACTGAAATAAGCAATCTTGGCTTCCAGATCGGCCGCCATGGCAACAACCAAAGGATCATCCGCATTTAAAACTGCATAGCCATTTGGTAAAACAGTCTTAACGACTACACTTTTGAGTCGAGCCAAATCTTCGACTGTATCAATGTCACCAATGCCAAGGTGATCAGCTTGCACATTGATAACTACACCGACATCACTGCCATCAAAGCCCAGTCCAGAACGCAAAAGTCCGCCTCTTGCCGTTTCTAAGACAGCAACTTCAACGGTCGGATCACGCAAGATTACTTGAGCGCTATGAGGCCCAGTGGTATCACCTTTCTCAACTAAACATTCACCAATATAAATGCCATCGGTGGTAGTGAAGCCAACTCTTTTACCTGTTTGCTTAAAGATATGCGCGATTAAACGAGTAGTAGTAGTTTTGCCATTTGTGCCAGTGATAGCTACGATCGGGATGCGCGTTGACGCTCCGGGTGGAAAGAGCATATCGATCACTGGAGCCGCAACATTGCGTGGTGTGCCGATGCTAGGATCTGTATGCATCCTAAATCCAGGCGCTGCATTCACCTCCACGATCGCTCCATCGACTTGGCGCACAGGTCGCGAAATGTCCTCAGTAACCATATCGATCCCAGCAATATCCAGACCGATAATTCTTGCCACTCGTTCAGCTAACCAAATATTTTCAGGGTGAATCTCGTCGGTACGATCAACAGATACACCGCCTGTACTGAGATTGGCAGTTGCTTTGAGATAGCAAACTTGATCTTTTGACAGTATAGATTCGAGCGTAAACCCTTGTCTAACAAGGATATCAATGCTAGTACGATCAATTTCAATACGGGTTAAGACATTATCATGTCCATCACCACGACGCGGATCTTGGTTGGTAATTTCAATCAGTTGTGCAATTGATGAAACCCCATCGCCTGTGATATTGGCAGGAACGCGCTCAGCAACAGCAACAAATTTGCCATTGATTACTAGTATGCGATGATCTCGCCCTGCATGAAATCTTTCAATAATTACTTCTTGGGATACCTCTTGAGCCATGTCAAAAGCAATGATTGCCTCTTTGACAGTACGCACTTCAATGGTGATCCCGCGTCCATGATTACCATCTAATGGCTTAATTACGATTGGAAATCCACCAACTTCCGCGATCGCCTCTTCTAGATATTTAGGTGATCTGATCGTCGTTCCCCTCGGCACTGGCACACCCGAATCACGTAAAATCTGCTTTGTACCATCTTTATCACAGGCTAGCTCTACCGCTAAAATTCCCGTTTTATTGGATAAAGTCGCCTGAATTCGGTTTTGATTCACCCCATACCCTAATTGAATCATGGCGCGGCTACCAAGTTCTAACCAAGGAATTTTTCTAGCTTTGGCTTCCGCAACAATCGACTCTGTACTCGGTCCTAACTGACCTTCGAGACGAAGATCTCTTAAATCTTTGAGATCCTCTTGCAACTCAGTAGTTGCGTAGGTTTCTGTCTCCAAGATACTTGTACAAATCCGTACTGCTGCACGCGCAGCATAGCGACCTGCTTGCTCGGCTTGATATTCAAATACAATTTGATAGACATTATTTTCGACAGTCGGTCTAATTGCCCCAAAATTTACCTTCATGCCGATATAGCCTTGGAGGGCGATCGCAATATCTTTGACTATCTCAGCCAAAAAATCAGCGTCACTTATGTCTGTACTTTGAGCAATATCTTTCCCCGCTAAACTTGGCAAGACCTTGCATAGGTTGTGATAAAAGCTAATACGTTGTAATTGAAAATCCTCTAAATCTAATCGCAAGACAACAAGCTGGTGTCGTTGAATACTCCAATAGTTTGGACCACGTAATGTCTGGATTTTGAGAATTTTCATAGTCGAGCTTTTTAAAAGTGCATCCGATGCCTAAATGTCCAGTATCTAATCCTAGCGATCTTGTGGATCATTGTTTTGTATAAATTAAACCAAAATCGGGTCTCTTAATCAC